>JAIOQL010000696.1 GCA_021413405.1 Leptospira sp. | reverse complement strand
ACACGACCCTGATGGATGCTGAATATTCAAATGAATCGGGCGGAAACAGACTGACTCTTTCCAAGAAAATTTCCAGAAGAAGGCACCTTTGAACAAAATTTTTTCAAGTGTATATCCGGGGATCCGGGGCAAACTTTCGATCTTCGTTGGCGTATTCCTGGTCACTCTTGTTTCTGTAACTACATCGGTTTTTATAAAAAGACAGGGAACTCTTCTTCAGGATAGTTTTGAAAAAGAAGTCTCCCCATTCCTTTCAATAGTCAACTCACCGATTCTCGAAAACTATCATTTGGCTGAATCGCTTTTGAAAATTGATGCATGGAAAGCACGAATCAAAAAAAAGAAAAAAGAATCGCTTAGTTTTGCAACAAAGGAAGAAGGAGTTCTCTTCAAAACGAAAAAAACTGTTACCATCCGGTCAAATAAATATTACACACAATATTTTGACGAGATGGAAGCAGATGATTTTGAGAGCCGGATCAAACAGCAGCTTGTTGATGACAATGGAAAACCACTTGATGAAAATGAACTGAAAAAAATAAAAACCCTCCCAAAAAAAACAGTTATTAAAGAAGAAGGCTTTTGGATTTTTAAAAACAAAAAAGTCGAACACCAAACAGTCGATACCCGGGAATCAAGAGCGGCTGTAAAACAGAAGGAAAAGAATTATTTAAGAAAAAAAATCGAAAGCACTCTAAAAGATGAAACAAAACAGCAATTTTCAATTTCGGGACTGAATCTGAAAAAATACAGGATCCAGTCTCTCGATGCCCAGGGAAAAATCCGTTTCGATACTTCGGGGATAGAAACAAAAAGTGAGATAAACAAACTGAATACGGAAAAGGAAGAATTCCGTTCTGAACTGGATCTTTTCCTTACTTCAAACGACAATACCGGTTTGAAAGAACTGGAGCCAAAGAGATTCGATCATGACACTCATCAGGCAAATATTCGCCCTCTGTTCAAAGATCCTTCAATCACTGAACGTTCCATCGGAGTTTATAAAGCTTATCACAGTCAGCAGGAAGAATGGAAAAGATATTGGGAAGAAGATGATGCGATCATTGAGAAGATTCAGTCAATCGTAAATAAGTTAAAACCAAGATATGAAGCCTTAAAAAAAGAAAAACCTGATTCTCCGCCGTCCCAGGATCCGGAAGTAAAAAAATTATACAAAGAATATCGGGGATTACTTAGTGAACAAAACAAAGCATTCCAAAAATATAATCCATGGCTGAAGGAAATCTCCCTTCTTCGTTCCGAAAAGGACAGACTCCAGGAAATTCTCATAAAACAAAAAAAACTTCTGAAGAAAGCTGAGAAGTCTTCCGGACAAGAAACACCGGAAGAAAACGAAGCAGAATTGACTGAATCCAGACTTGCGGAAATCCAGAATAAATTACTCGAATCGTCTTCCTCCGAAGACGCGAAAATTTCAGATAGTATTGATAACCTGAGAGATGCATATCTTTTTTCTTATTCGTTCCTTGGTTACCGGAACGATTTTTTTTCTTACAATGAATTTTTCAGATCAGATATTTTTCGCGCAAACGAGACTCAGAAATGGAAACAATTCCGTGATTGGGTGATTTCAGGCACAAATGAAACTATGCCGCAGGGAATGAAACCCGTTAACAACATGGTACTAATCTATTCGAGACGTGAAGCGGAAGAAAAGATGTGGGAAAATGATACTTCTTCTCTACTCAAACTGTCAGATAAAATCCTGAAAGAAAATACAGTCGGGTATACAAGAGTTCTGATTGATTATTCAGATTACCGTAACAAGCTCCAGCTGGAAAAAAGTTCGCTCATTGATATTTCATTCTCAATAGGAATACGCATGCTTTTTCTTATGTTTCTTTTATCAGGAGTGCTTGTATCACGAATCCAGAGAATCATTGAAGGAGCAAAATCAGTCGGTTCTGGAAATTTACATGTAAAATTTGAAAAAGCCGGTTCAGATGAGCTTGGAACATTGACGGATGCATTAAACACTATGGTTGTCGGCCTCAAGGAAAGAGAAGAGATGCAGGGCGAATTACTAGTGGCTGAAGAGATCCAAAAAAGACTCATGCCGGAGGAACTTCCGAATAACATGGAAGGATTTCTGACATTCGGAACCTTTTACAAAGCAATGTCCGGTGTTGGAGGAGACTATTATGATATCATAGGAGTTGGAAAGGATGAAATTGCAATTTGCGTAGCCGATGTTTCGAATCATGGGGTTGGGCCTGCAATTATTATGGCAACGATGCGATCACTTCTTCATAGCCTGGTCCGTAAAGGAAATAATAACCCGGCAAAAATTCTAGAAGAATTAAATGACCAGATTTTTGATGATACCCCTCCGGGTATATTCATAACAGTCTTCCTTGGGATTTACAATAAATCAACGAATGAATTGCGTTATGTTTCTGCCGGTCACAACCTGCCATACGTCTACCGGCATAAAACACAGACAGTCGAAGTTCTTGCTGCTGGAGGGATGCCCGTTGCTGCGGTTGAATCTGAATTATTTGTGACTACGCTCGATACTGTAAAAATCACTCTACAGCCTGGTGATTTATTCTTTCAATATACTGATGGATTAAATGAGGCAATGGACGGGAATCAGCAATTATTTGGAAATGCAAGAATTGAAGAATTTATGGAGAAAACTGGAATAAAAAAACCATCTGTACTTGTAACCGATCTTGCGAGACAGGTTGAAGAATTTACAGGTAAACAGATTTTCATAGATGGTCCATCAAAGTTAAACGACGACATAGCAATGGTAATGGTGAGAAGGGTAAAATAGTTTTTGGTGAGAACGCTATCCTGGAAATTGGAAAGCCCGGGAATGCAATTGCTTAGATCCGGATTCTAAAGTAGATTTTGCGATGAACTTCGGGCGGAAGCCGGTATCGCATTGTCACTCGCGATGAAAATTCTTTTATAGTTGGGGGAACTCCACGATCAAAAAATTTTTCCGCCAGCAATTCATCCCAGCCGGCGATATCCAACACCAAAAGTAACGTAAACAAACCGGTTTTCGAAAGTCCGAGATAATCCGACAAAGTATCAAATTGCATCCAATCATAATTTGACGGTCGAAAATTTTTCTTGGATAGATTCTTCCCCGGATCCTGAAATCGTTTCTTAATCGTCTCTCTCCGGCCAAGGGCACCGGACATTATCAGACAGCTAAATCTTTTGATAAGAAAATGGAAATAAATTTCCCTTTTTGCCCCTTCTGTCCGTTCTTCAAAATCTCTAAGAAATCTTTCCGGCACAAGAAGGGACGATTGGGTCCTTGGATGTTCTATCGGATAAATTGGCATACTAAACCTTCCCATAATAATCTAACTATATGATTTCACTTTTGAAACCATATAGTTCATATATATCAGGTAAAAAAAGTTTCGGTGTGCTCCCCTTTTACGCAAAAAAATTAAATTCAGAAAATTTTATTTAGAGCCTGTCCCAAAACCTGCTTGTACTTAAAAGCGAATAAATTGTATTGGTTGCATGAAATCAATGGACAACAAATTCGATGTACCTGATGAATTGTGGAAAATCATAGAACCAGTTCTGCCAAAATATAACTTA
>JAIOQL010000695.1 GCA_021413405.1 Leptospira sp. | reverse complement strand
CTTTTTGGTTTAGGTACATCGGGATTTGAGCCAATCGGACTGATTCTGCCACTCGGGATATCCTTCTATACTTTCCAGGCAATTGCCTATGCAATTGATGTTTACCGGGAGGAAATCCCGGCAGAGAAGAAATTTTCTGATTTTTCTCTGTTCCTTCTTTTCTTTCCACAGCTTGTCGCGGGTCCGATCATGAGGGCCTCTGTTCTCATTCCACAATTTCATGAACGGAAAATTTTCTCAAAAGAGAATCTGATTTCGGGCCTGCCGGTTGTTGCACTCGGGATATTCAAGAAAACTATGATTGCAGATCCAATCGCCCTTGCGATCAGCCCGGTGTATGAAAATCCGGCTGCCTATGATTTTATTGCTATAATCACCGCGACATATCTTTTTTCCATCCAGATATATTGTGATTTTGCAGGTTATTCTGACATTGCAATCGGGATCGGAAAAATCATGGGTTTTGATATTCCTGTCAATTTTCACAGACCTTTCCTGTCCCAGTCAATTACGGAATTGTGGAAGAGGTGGCACATTTCTCTTTCTTCATGGCTCCGGGATTATGTATACATTCCATTGGGCGGGAGCAAGGTTTCAAAACTTCACAATTATATAAACGTTTTTCTGACAATGGTCATCGGGGGAATCTGGCACGGGGCTGCCTGGACCTTTGTGATCTGGGGAACGATTAACGGACTGATTCTAATCATTGAAAAGTTTTTCATCGAAAAAAAATGGGACCGTTTTTTTGCAAAAATCCCGGCTCCAATCAAAATTGTTTATACATTTTCTATTTTTACAGTTGGGGCACTTTTCTTCCGTTCAGAAACGGTCGAGAAAGCTTTCCTGTCTGCGGGCAAAATTTTTCACGGTGCTTCCGGGATGAGCCTCATTCCGGGAATCGAGGTGGTCATTCCTCTTTTAATTCTTGTCCTGATAGAATCATCAGAAGAAGCGGGAAAAGATTTTGCCCCATTGTTTAATCGCGTTCCAATCATTAAATATGGTCTCATTGGTTCCATATTGCTTATTGCAGGAATGATCTACACGGTAACTGTCAGTCCTCAATTTTATTATTTCCAGTTCTGAAAATCTTTTTGCGTTAGCGGGCTGGAGGGGAAGTCCGGGGACCGGACCGGAGCCCGAAGGCACGCGACCCGGCTTTGCCGGGTAACGCCCATCCGTAGTTCGTACTACAAACTCTTTTTATGTACTGATTCTGGTCGGACTGCGCCTGATAGAATGACCGCATTATTGAAAAAAATCCGCTTTAATTTGATCAATGCCTATCTAATTTAGTAAAACAAAAGGAAAACTATAATGAAACATAAAGTAGTGATCATTGGTTCAGGACCCGCAGGACATACTGCCGCGATTTATGCAGCGAGAGCAAATCTAAATCCGGTAATGTATGAAGGATTTATGGCGGGTGGTGTTGCCGCTGGTGGACAATTAACAACGACTACTGAAGTGGAAAATTTTCCCGGATTTCCGGATGGAATTGACGGAACAAAGCTCACGCAACTTTTCCGTGAGCAATCCACAAAATACGGAACTGAAATAAAAACCCAGACAGTGATCAAAGTAGATTTCAAATCATATCCATTCAAAATATTTACGGATGAAGAAGAATGTGAAGCAGAAACTGTTATCATTGCAACCGGAGCAACTGCAAAACGAATGCATGTCAAGGGAGAAGACGAATACTGGCAGCGTGGAATTTCTGCCTGCGCGGTTTGCGATGGAGCCCTTCCTATTTACCGGAATAAGGAACTTGCTGTGATTGGTGGAGGAGACTCCGCTGTGGAAGAAGCAACTCACCTGACCAAATTCGGATCCAAAGTTTATCTCATCCACAGAAGGGATAAACTCCGGGCAAGTGCAGTTATGCAGAAGAGAGCACTGTCCAATCCGAAAATTCAGATCATCTGGAATTCAGGTGTCGAAGAAGCAAAAGGCGGGGCAGGCGGGATCAGTTCCATTACGTTAAGCGACACAGTGACAAAGAAAATTACGGAGCTTCCGGTCGGAGGTCTTTTTTATGCAATCGGACACACACCGAACACTGAAATTTTTAAAGAATTTCTGACTCTTGACGAAGTGGGTTATATAAAGACAGTCCCGGGAACAACGAAGACAAACATTCCCGGAGTTTTTGCAGCCGGGGATGTGCAGGACCGTGTCTACCGGCAGGCGGTTTCGGCAGCCGGATCTGGCTGCATGGCTGCACTTGACGCAGAACGGTGGCTTGCGGAAAAGGAATAAATTTATTTTTTAGGGAGATCGCACAAAGACCAGATCTCCTTATTGTTAGATTCACAAAACTCCTGACAGGATTTTGAATTATAGGCGGTAGAATGATCTGATTTATTCAACAGATATTTTCCGCCTGCAATCTGACCGAACAATGTTGCAAAATTATAAATACCGGCATTCTTGCATCTCTGGTAGCAGTCGGTCGAAGAACGGATGCATTTCGCATCGATATATTTTTCGAATTCCCTGTTTTGCTGAAAAAGCAATTCCTGATCCTGAA
>JAIOQL010000694.1 GCA_021413405.1 Leptospira sp. | reverse complement strand
CCCAGGTGATCATATGGTGACGAGCCTACATTTGGGATCTTTGTTCCTGTAGTTACCGTTACTCCAGCTGTTGTACTCCAGTAAATATTGTAGGATGTTGCGCCGGATACATTTGACCAGGAAACCGTGGACTTTGTATCTCCACCGGCTACAAAAACTCCGGTTGGTGCGTCAGGAATGTTTACCACACCGGATCCGTTGTTTCCGGAATTTGAAAAATAATTGATCCCGCATTGCGGGGATTTATCCTTCGAAACCGCTTTAACAAAAAGACTTTTTGTAAAGCCATCCGATGAAGGATCGCATGTGTTGTTTAATTCGTTCCTCGTGCATCCATTTGCGAAATATAAAAAAAATATCAGGAAGCACATTCTGAATGTGAATCCTGATGAAATCAAATCTGGAAGGTTTTTTGAATGAAAATCTTTATACAAAATAACAGCGTGGAGTTTGATATTTTGCCACATTAGAAACTGACTCTAACCTAAATTCAGCCATCTGTCGTCCTCGGACCGGAATCCGGAGATTTATTTATTCTATATTTTAACGCATATCATCTTATGAAAAATGATATGCGTTAAAAACTTCCAGGGAATCTATATCTAAGCGAAATTGTGAATGAAGCACTTATGGAGAAAAGCAGATGGTCACTTGTTTCTTAAAATACATTATCGATCCGGCAAAAGTAAAAGAATTCGAACACTACGGGAAATTGTGGATCGATTTGGTCAATAAGATGGGAGGCATTCATCACGGTTATCTTCTTCCCCACGAGGGTCCAAATAATGCCGGGCATGCCAGTTTTTCATTCAAATCCCTTGCGGAATATGAACAATACAGAAGCAAAATTCCAAACGATCCGGATTGCAAAAAAGCATTGAAATTTGCAGCCAGAACAAAATGTATAATCAGCTACGAACGTAATTTCTTTAAACCTGTTTTTAAAGGTTTTAAAGACCATGCAAGATTGTTTTGAAACCGCATTTTTAGTAATTCATACCGGAAATCGGAAAGAATTTTTATTAAAGAAAATATGCTGAATCAGATTTAAATACGTTAGGCGGCATTGTTTTTTAGAAAGGTAGACTATTTCAAATCCTTAAACATGACAACCGTGTCATGCCCGTTATACTTAAGGCGTTCGACCGGAATCCAGCCAAGCCGGGAATAAAGCTTTTCGGCTGTAAAGGTGAAAAGATAATACCGGTTAATTCCCAATCGTCGGCATTCTTGATCGATTTTATCACAGATCCAGAATCCAGCACCCCGCCCCCTGAATTCAGGTATCGTATACACAAGAGCCAGCCATGGTCCAAACGCTTGGTATCTTTCTTCTTTCCTTGTCAAACCTACAGAGTTGTAAAGACCGGCCGTTACAATTGGCCTCCCTTCGGCAACTCCAAGGGCATGGAACGGTAATTCCGTCCGCATTTTTTCTGCAAGAGATAGATTTGTCTGTGCCTGGGGAATGCCCCATTCACTGAAATACCAATCGGCTATTACAGATTGAAATTCCGGGTGATCCTTAAGATATACAAACTTTAAATCCAGGTTTAACAGATTTCTTTCCAAATCAAGAAAGCTCCCTTTTGTTTGTACTAGCTTAAAAGTTGCATTGATACCATACAATTACATCCCAAAGAGTTTTATTTCTCCATTATTGAAATACAATTTTCCCATGAAATGGGACGTTTTTTAATCAAATCCATAAAGAACCAAAAAACACTAGCCTGCGCTACTTTAATATTATCAGATCGGCGATAAATATTCTGGATGAAGATCAACCGGAGCTTGCTTTCTACTTCTATGTGTGATTCCACCTCTACATCATCCGGATGATTCAATTCCTTTATATAATCAATTTCAATTCTGGAAATAACCGGACCGATTTTGTGGGATCGCATCTTTGCCAGGTCTATCCCGTAAAAAGATAAAGTCCTTACTCTTGCTTCTTCCATATAAAAAAGATACTTCAAACTGTTCACATGTCCGTTCGCATCCAAATCACCCCAACTTATTGGTAAAGAAACCATGTAGGGCTTCTTCCACGTTTCAATATTGATCTTCATGATTACCTCTTTTAATTATTAATTCACTTTCTAACTTCTTTTTTATTCTGTTACGAACATAATTTCTTTAAACCTGTTTTTAAAGGTTTTATGGACAGTGCAAGATTGTTTTGAAACCACATTTTTAGTAATTCAGACCGGAAATCGGAAAGAATTTTTTCTAAGTGCATCATCTTTTACTCCACGATAAGATCATATTTTATCCGGTAGTCGAA
>JAIOQL010000693.1 GCA_021413405.1 Leptospira sp. | reverse complement strand
AGTTTTAAGTAATTGGCCAGATAGTCATTGGTCAATCCGGATTGGGCAGCCTTAACCTCATCAAACTCGAGACTGTATTCTCTCGTTTTTTCTTCCATACTCGTCTTGATATCTGTAACACCGGGAATTGCAGCCAGCTCTCCTTTAATTTTATCCCCGACTGAAATCAAGCCAGCAATCTCGTCTCCCAATATTTCCAGGCTGACTTCTCCGCTTTCCGACGAGAGAAGGGACGACAAAATATCCCCGGTTTGAATAAAGACAACTTCAACAGTGTTATTAAATTTTATTTTTTGACGAATATTTGAAATGAAATTTCCCGTAGAAGTATCCCTATCAGATTTTAGAATGACACGGATTCTGCCCCTATGCGTTCCTCTTTCACCTTTTCTTGAACTGATTAACTGGTCTTCATCGTATCCGATTTTGGAAATTACGCTTTGAACATTATTGTTGTCGAGGAGAATCTTTTCAATTTCCGAAACAATTTCCGAAGCCGAATTGAGGAGGGTTCCCTTTGCAGCTTTAATTTCTATTGAAAATTCTCCTGTGTCCACTTTTGGAATAAATTCTTTTCGAACGAAGAATAAAAACTGGATCGCAATGAGAAAAAGAATGCCGACCGGAATAAATAATTTTCTGGGATTGTCCAGATACTCATTCATTTTTTTTTCATAACTATTCAGGATTCGTTTGTGAATTTCCGCAGATTTCCGGAATACAACGTTATTATAACTTTCAATTTCTGTATCCTGTTTATAGAGGAGTGATGCAAGCATCGGGATCAAAGTCACCGAAACAAGAAGGCTCACGGAAAGTGAAATAGTAATTGAGAGTGCCATCTCAGCAAAGACAACACCAACAATGCTGCGAATAAATAAAATAGGCAGAAAAACAATGACAGTAGTAAGTGTCGCGGAGATAACGGAACTCGTAACTTCTTCTACTCCCTTAATAGCTGCATTAAAGGGAGACATCTTCTTGGAAAGATTTCGTTCAATTCCGGACAAAACAACATTGCTTGTATCAAAAAGCATTCCTATTCCTAATGCCAGTCCACCCATAGACATCATATTCAATGAAATGCCGAATATATTAAAGAAGAGAAGAGTGGTCAGAAGAGAAACAGGGACTACAGTCAAAAGGATGATAGGGCTTCGAAAATTTCGGAGAATAAGAATTAAAGTTATGAAGGCAAGGAGGGTTCCTGAAATTAGGGATTGAGTAATATCATAAATAGAGTTCTTTACAAATTCGGATTCATTGTATACAACATTGGCACTTAATTCTTTTGAAAATTCGTTGTTGATTTTCGCAATTTCTGCGATCACGTTATCTGCAACAGCAACAGTGTTTTTTCCGGATTCTTTATAAATATAAGCAACTACGCATTCATCTTGATTGTATCTCGCAATACCGGTTCTCTCTTTGTAAGATTCATTGATATTGCTGAATGATGAAAGATAAACAGGGACTCCCCCCTGATTTGTACCAACTACAGTTTTTCCGATATCCTGAATAGATTTGAATTCTCCGACTGCCCTGATCAACAGATCCTTGTTTCCATACGGAAGACTTCCGGCAGGAAAGTTCATATTAGCCGTAGTGACAAATCCCGCTACTTCTGCAGGTGATACTGTGAAAGAATTCATTTTCATCGAATCAATCTCTATTTGAATTTCTTTCTGATAGCCCCCTGAAAATTGGACAGCCCCGACTCCATCCACCCTCTCTAAAAAAACCTTAATGTTTTCCGCCAAAAAAGTTCTTAAATCTTTTGGATTTGATATGGATTTTGATGAAAAGACTACTTCGATAATGGCAGACTGAGACGGATCAAATCTTGTTATAACAGGCTTTGAAGCATCCTGGGGCATTGATTCTTTTACAAGATCAATTCTTTCCCTTACCTCCATAACAGCGAATTCGACTTCTACTTTATTGTTGAATTGCAATGTAATTTGAGATATCCCTTCAGCCGATTCGGAGTTAACTTTTTCGATTCCGTTTACGGTTCCAACTGAATCTGTCAGCGGTTTAGTAATTAAATTTTCAATTTCTTCCGGAGAAGAGTTTGGAAGGGCAGTTACAATGCTGATTCTTGGGAACTCGATATTTGGCAGCAAATTCAATTTGATTTTTGGAATCGAAAGAATTCCAAATAACATCAGTGCGAGATAAAACATAGTTGTCGATACGGGCCTGAGAACACATAATCGAATAAATTTTTTCACGTTAAATTAAAAAAGCGGTAGAGCCTTTATTCCCTCCCGTAATTGGGAAATTTTTTCAAGAACAACTACATCTCCTTCCCTCAGACCTTCTTTAATTTCCAGCTTTTCTCCGTATTTCTTTCCCGTTTTGACCTCTGCCTTGAAGACCTGATTTTCCCTAATGACAAAGACAAATGCGGAGTCACCCTCTTTTGGGAGCAAGGCTGTATTCTGTAGTAGAATCATATTTTCTGGTTCGCCAGTGACGATGTTTGCCCTAATAAACATTCCTGGTTTCAGCTTCTTCTTGTTATTTGGAATGACTGCCTTCACTTCAACTGTATGTGTTTTTGGATCAATTAAAGGACTTACCTGAACAATGCTACCTGAGAATACTTTTTCGGGGAAAATATCGGCTGTGAAATTTACTTTCATTCTGTTTTTAATAACCGGGGAATCCTGTTCAGGAATATTAAAAACTCCGTATACTTCATCCATATAAACTAAGGTCAAAATTGCCTGGCTGCTTTGACCAGCACCACCGTTAATCATCTCGCCACGACTCTTATATTTTCTGGCGACAACGCCGTCCATTGGGGAATACAAAGTGCATTCTTTCAATAGAATCCGAGTGGCTTCCATTTGAGATTCATGCGATTTCACCGTGCCTTCCGCCACTTCCATCTCTGCTTTCTCTATTTTAGTGTTTATTTCGCGAAGGACTTTCTCTTTTTCTTCCTTCTTCTTAGGAATTTTATACCCGGCTCTGCTTATGTCCTCATCACGCATCCCCAAATTGACTATTTCAAAATCCT
>JAIOQL010000056.1 GCA_021413405.1 Leptospira sp. | reverse complement strand
AATTGATATTTCAGTGGCCGGAGTTCATTCGATAAAAGCCGATGCAACCAGTATTCTGCTTAGCCATAACGAAGGTGCGCTCACTTTCGAAATGAAAACCACTGGAATAGAAATAGATTTATTCGGAAAGACACTCAAAATAAAGAACGGGAATATCGTTCAGGAAGTAGGAGATTTCAAAACAGATGGAAATGTTAAAGCAAAACTGGAAGTCACTGCCCTCGAGGGGACACCTGCTTCTGTAGGTCTGTCTACTCACCTTACACCTTATCTTGATTCTCCAGTTGGTCCGTCTGTTTCCGATCCACCACAAGGAGGAAGCTGATGCCAGATTTCGCAAACGATCCTCTATCATTTCCTGATATTGTTTTGGATCCCGGAACAAATGACATTCAGGTTGAGACTGATGATGCACAAGTTATTTTATCACAGATCGTTGAATCATTCGAAATGCGAAACGCAGATGATATCGACTATCCGGAAATATATAGCAGACAAAGACTTTCCATGAATTCAGATAAACTCGGTGATCGTTTCCGGGTCAACGATGCGGAAAGAATAATTGCTCTCAACCCTCTTATAAATCCGGATTCAATTGAAGTAGAAATGACGGAACAAAAAAGATTGAGACTAAATTTTAAACTGAAATCAGGTCAGGCAGTTCGTGATTTTGTGATGAGGTAAAATGAATCTAAATATAACAAAACAGCAAGTTGAAACCGAAATGATAACAGAGATCCGGAATTCCGGAACCTTTAAGAATTTCGTTTTCTCTCCTCTCTCAAAAGTTTACACGATCATTCGGGCTTTGAGAACCGCAATTTTCCTTTTTGTAGATACAAATATGATTTCACTTCAAAAAGCTATTCATCCGCACAGCTCGGAGCCGGAAGATCTGCAGGAACATTTGATTAGAAGAGGAATGGAGTGGAAACCCGAACTTCCAGCGAGAGTTTCCATTAGAATTGGATCGACTACTGCACCAGTTCAGGATACTCCAATCGGGCAAGGTCAAGTGATCACAACTGAGGGCATAGAGGAAAACAAAATCAGATTTTTTCTGTTAGATTCTATCGTTCTGCCAGCAAACGTTTCGCAGGATGAAAACGATATGTATACAATTACGGCAAGGGCAGAATGCTTTCTCCCTGGCACAGTCGGAAATGTTGTTCAGGATACCATAACACAATTAGAATCCCCTCCTGATGGAATTGACTATGTGAATAATCCGAGCAGTGATCTCTTGCAGACGGGACAATTCAGAGAATCGATTGCATCGGTCAGAGCGAGAATCAAAAATTTCGATTCTGTTTCCAGCAAATGGGAACCGGCCTGGTATATTTCCGAAGCCGAAGCATTTTCCTATGTCAAACGTGCAATTTTCAAGAGCTCAAGACTTCTAGGAACGGAAGGACAAGTCAAAATTTTGATTTTAGGAAGTAGTGGACCTCTGAATCCAACCCAAATTTTAGAGTTGGAAGATCATTTCAATTCTGACGAGAATGACCCCGGTGGAGCTGCTCACGTTCTGGTCGAAAATCTGAATACAACGGAAGTTGATAAAATAGTCTACGTTAAGTTCACAGCTGCAGATACTATTCCGTCGCAATCAGTCCTGGATCAAATCAGTGAAGAGTATTTTATAAGTCTGCTTGAAGGACAGGATTTTGTTGATCTGAATTTGAAGACTATCTATCAAACTCTTCCGAATTGTGTAGAAGTGGAATTTGACCCTGCAGGAAATGTTGATGTCCCTGCCGGATCTCTGGCGACTCCGGCTTTAACTTATCAGGTTATAGGAATGGTGAATGTCTGATCGGTATTCATTCAAATTTGAACCTTGGGTTTGGAAAAATCTTCGGCATACAATTCGGGATAAAGGAATAGATTCTTTTTATTACAAAGCTCTGAATTCTCTTTTATCAATACTGAATAATAAAGCTGGGAAAGCGTCTTGGCTATATAGACAAATCTGGCTTGAAACTTCGGATTCGCAGGGATTGATTGATTGGGGAGTTGAACTTGACACAAAAAAAATTCCGGGAGAACCAGAGGAAACTTATAAAGATCGGCTGTTGATTATTCAAATTTCCCGTAGAACGGTACCCACAGTTGCTGCGAAGAAAAAAGCCATCAGTATTTCTACGGATATTTCTATTCCTGAAATCAAATACTACAGTGTATATAATTTGGCTGAATCCAGATCTGATCATTTTAAAATGGGTGGTCCTTTGGACTCACCGATGATGCCCCGCAAATATATTATCTACCGTTACCGATTTATCATCCCTTACCTGGGAGATTCTTTCGATCGAAATCAGTTAATAAAAACTTTGGAAAGGATGAATATTGGTGGAAATATATTTGAGGTCTGGGAAGATAAGGGAGAGTTTCAACCTTTCATTATGGGTGGAACTTTAACCGGCACTTTTCATTCACGTAGAGCAAATAAAAAAAGAGAATTCTACGTCTACTAAACGCAAACCGAATCACCTCAGAAATTATGAGGTGAAGAATGAACGAATTACTTTCAGGGATTATACTCCCAGAAGTTTCAAAAAGAGTTTTTCCGGAAGACTGGAAAAATGAACAGGATAAAAAATCCCTTGAGCTAATCAATCGGGATACAGACAATTTTTCCACAGGAATTCATAAGGGTGGATCCGTTGTTGTCGGAGCAGGATCTGCTATAATTGATTTTCCTGAAATCACTGTAGCCTATGATCCGGATGGAAAACGAATTGTCGTTCCGGTTCTTTCCGGGATAACAGTCCCCGATGATACAACTTCTAAAATTGTAATTCGGCATAAATTCACTGAAACAGAATTCGAAAGTCCAGACAATGTTCCTTCTGATGGTCCGATAATTTGGCTTGATAACGATTACGAAATATTAGCCAGGCAGGGAGCCCTTGATCCTAAGGACGTTCCGTTAATTCAATTGTCGGTTGCTTCGGGAGTTGTTACCCTTGAGACTGATTTAAGGGTTTTTAGATCATTAATTGATGATCAAATAGCTCGCATTAAAAAACTTTCTCTTGTTCCGGGCAAAATTTCAGGTGGAGTAGAATTTAATTCTACCAGTCTTCCTCCAACACTACTCGCCGGTGTGTATGAAATTAATGAAAATCTTTGGACACCCGATGTCGATATCGCATTTTCATTAAGTGATATTATCGGAAAACAGGTTCTAGTCGCGGATTATTGGTATCAAACCCTTGCAGATGGACTTGGTGCAAAAAAAGTTCATTTGGGCTGGGGTGAATCATATGCGGGCTTAACTGCAGCTGTCATTGCATCAGTAGTTTATCAATCTGCAAATACCTATCGAGTTACCTTCTCCGGATCTCCTGATTTAAGTGCAGTGCAGATTGGATCAATTTTTATTGGAACGGACACCACATCAGCTACTTTCGAAAAACCTTATCGCATTACTGCAGTTAACAATGGTTCCCACTATATCGATATCGATACAGAATTTTCTACCAATGCTCAAAACGGTAATGGTGCACATGGAACCGGCAACATTGCATATCGGGTGGCCACTGAAACCACAGCGGGCAATACCAGGATTTACACTCCGACGAATATTTATTCCAAATCAAGAAAAGGATATTATTCAACGCTAACGAATTTTACAAATTGGAGATTTTTGGCAGAATGGAATGTCAATTCCGCCGGAAATGTAGGGGAATACATTTATTCATATGGGGATGGGGAACGGAAGAATAACAATTATTTTCATGTCTATGTTTCTTCTTCAAGAGGATTGACCAATACAGCTGTTCGAAGATGGGACACTCTTTTTAAATTACACGGTATGTTTAGCTCCGGATTCACACAAAGTTCAACTTTAGGCGATTCATATACTTTACCCAAGGGATCTCGAGTATCCGGAACAACTATGGCAGGTATGGTTGGTGGAACTCTAAGTCAATATGATATTGTTATCAACTCCACAGCAGCTACGTCTGCCGGAATCGATTATGATCCTAATGTTACATTTTCCAAAGGTTATATGCAGGACACATCTCAGGCTAATTCATCAACTACTGGAAATAGAAAGTTAAATAAAGGGGATATTTTAAGAGTAACTAGTACCCTATCAGATGCAAATCCAAATACCCATTCGTGGACTATGGAGGGACAAAATGATTAACATTTTAACAGATCAAGGATTGATATCTTCTCATGGTTCACCTCCAAAATGGTTGCAAGACCTGAATGGAGTTGAGGTCAATATTTCGGATTGGGATGACTACGATAAAAAATTCGGAAAACTTCCTTTAGTTAAAGGAAAACCAACAGTTATAATGTTGATTTTCCTTTTTCTGCTTCAATTTAGTTTTTGTCAGACTAATAGTCATGAAAAAGAGGTGAGAAAAGATAAGGAGATTCTTTTCGGATTGTTAATCGTTTCTCAACAAATCCCTTTGGATCAGGCGGATTGTACAGATTATTCGCAACCCCTTAATTCTGCATACGGTTCTGGCTATTATCAGAAATTTAGAGATGACAATCGGCTTTATCAAATTTTGTTTCTAGGTGATTCAATCTTTGATATCGGTTCCCGTTACGATGGTTTTTATGATAAAGAAAAAACTCAAATGCTGGCAGTGGCTGGAAATACTTTCTGCGATATGAATACTCAGATGGGTGTTATTAAAAGCCAAAATCCAGCTGTTGTTATCTTTGGAACCGGTGGGAATGATATTTTGCAGCATATTCAAAATCAGAAAATAACTCAATCGGGTAAAGCTTTTATCGATAAAATTAGTAATAAGTTTCCTAAATCAAAAATAGTCGGCATTTCAGTTCCACCAACGAGGGTAGTCTATGCAAATGAAAACAAAAAAGAGATTAACGACTCTATCCAGGCTTATCTTATTGATCGGGGAGGTTGTTATGTTGATGTTCTTTCTTTATTTAACGTACCCGAAGGACAACCAGCAAATCAAACTGACCTCCTTGAGGGAGACTCAATTCACCCGAGTAAGTCAATGACCTTCAAAATAAAGGATAAGATCTTGTTTGATTGTGGGGTTAATTTTTAGCAAAGATTCCCGAAAAAATAAAATTCTAGTAAAATCCTTGTAAAATTCTAATAAAATTTTAGTAAATAAGGACATTTTGAAAATTGGGCTTGCTAAAATACTACAATTATGTATCCTTTGATGAAAGATAGAATTCCCACCAAAAACTTACCATCCCAAACAATAACAAGCCTAACCCAGAAAGCCACTCTCTGGGTCAGGCTCTCCTTTTTTTCAAGAAAAGCGACAAAAAAGTTAGATCCAAGCTTGACATAATAAGTAGTTTGTGGTATAATTACAACAGACATTTTCCTATTTTGCATACGAGTGGCATCGATAGAGCTTAGGAAAATAGATTTTGGGATGCACTAGTTGGATAATTAAAAATTCTGCTGTGCTAAAAGAGGGTCGCCGTCCATTTATTTGGACCGCTAAATATTGTCCGGGACTACAGAGATATTCTGTTTTTTGCCGAATGTATTAGTAAGACCAAACTGATTTGTGTCCCATGCAGATTAGAGGGGCTGAGAGAATAAACTGCACGCCAATGCAGCTACCCTCCCAGCTTGTTTCTTTGTGCCGAGATTTGATTCCCGGAGCACGGTTTAGGAATACGGATAGAAATACCCGAAACTGTCTCTTCGTCAAGTTAAAAATCGGTGCAATGCGGATGAAGCTTGAGCCCGAATTCTAAAAAAATTCGGGAGAGGAGGATAGAACCATGAGTTATATAATCGATGGCGATTATGTGATCAAGTTCGTAAGCTCTTTCCACATTTCGGTTTTCCGCTTTCCGAAGGGTGATCCGAACAGAACCCGTCGCTAGGATAGGTTAGCAGTGTAAACTGGGAAGCCGTATGGACGACATCGGCCTCTCTTTTTATTAGACTATTTAATTTAGAAGATCCGGTCTTTCGTAACGAATCTTTGTAAAATATTTAAAGGAGGTATAAAACCATGAGTAAGATAACAGTAAGACCGGGCAATCCGGCACCTGTATCGGGACAATATAAAGTTCCGGGCGGGAAAGAAACGACTTTGATCCAGGGGAAACCGGCGCCGCCGACTCCCAAGCCTGGACAAAGGCATACTTTAGTCGATCCAACTGAACACAAGAGGGGCTAAAGATTTTTAATGAAAGGGCGGGGTTATAGCCTCGCTCTTTTTACCAATCGGATAGATAGAATCATTTTCCAAAACAAAAAATTGTTAAGTTGATGAATTAAAACTCCTTTCAGTTGCATTTTTAGTGCGCAAATCCATTTTCAGTTGTGCGCGCAAATAGGAGGACTCCTCACTTAGACAAAAAATGTTGGTAATTAAATAATTAAAATAAATCCTAAATTCATGAAACTCGCTTACATACTTTTTAACGACATCACTCTTCTCGATTTCATAGGAATCTATGATCCGGTCAGCAGACTTAAGTCGATGAAATTTATTCCTGATCTTGAATGGGATCTCTGTTCTTTTGAAGAAGGGGTGAGAGACAGCTTTGGTCTCGAAATAAAAACAGACAAAATCAGAAATGATCTGTCGGAGTATGATGCGATCATTATTCCCGGGGGGTTGGGAACGAGAAAACTGCAATTCGATCAGGAATTTATTTCATGGTTAAAAACTGCAAAAGATGTTCCGCTGAAAATTTCAATTTGCACCGGGAGTCTTCTGCTTGGCGCCTGCGGTTTTCTGAAAGGCAGAAAGGCCACAACGAATTTTCAGGAATATGAAGCCTTAAAAAAATATTGTGACAACGTGCTCGAAGTGAGAATCGTCGATGACAACGACATCATCACCGCCGGAGCAGTCTCGGCATCCATTGACCTCGGATTGTATCTCTGCAAAAAATGGTCAGGTGGCGAGGCGCAGGATCAGATCCGGAAAAGAATGGACTACCACGGCTGATTACTTCTTCGCGAGAACTTCCATCAGAGCCTCGCCTACCCCCGCTGCAGAAAATGGATTTTGTCCGGTGATCAGCCTTCCATCGGTAACAACGTGAGCTACGAATGGCAGGAATGATTTAGAATAAACACCACCCCGCTCCTTCAGCGCATCTTCGAGCAGGTAGGGCACTGCAGATTTTTTCATCACGATTGTTTCTTCGATATTTGCAAAACCAGTGACTTTTTTTCCGGAGATGAGTAATTTTCCATCCGCCAGTTTTATGTTGAGCAATCCCGCTGGTCCGTGGCAGACTGCGGAAACGACTCCTGAATTTTCATTGATGCGTGATGCGACATCGGAAATCGCTTTTGCGTCGGGAAAATCCCACATTGTTCCGTGACCGCCTGCATAATAAATTGCGATGTAATCACCCGGATTTATTTTTTCCGGCGAAAGCGGTGAACTGAGTTTTTCCTTCAGCGATTTGTCTGCGAGAAAACTTCTATTGACCGGATCTCCCTTATCAAAACTTCCCGGATCCATAACGGAAGGAGCCCCACCCGGACTCACAAAATCCACAGCAAATCCGTGCCTGGCTACAACATGATAAAAATGAGTCACTTCTCCCAGCCAATAGCCGGTTTTCTTTCCGGTATTTCCCAGTTGCGAATGAGCTGAAACAACAATCAGAATTTTTTTATCCGGATGATTTGCACGTGCCGCACTGTCTGTGATCTGCGGCTGACCGATCTGAACATCTTTTCCGCGACAATCAGAAAAAAACAGGTTCACAAAAACGAGAGCCAACGCCATTCGAAGGAAACGGGACAGAAAAATTTCAGGTTCAGTAGATCGGGATATCATTCCCTGATTTTCACGTTCCATTTCCGGATCGCAATCAAAAAAACATCAGGTTATTCAGCATTTTGGAATCTCCTCACAGAATCCGAGAATTTTTTTTCCGGTGATTAATGTCATTGTCAAATCCGGGAAAATCATCTCTAATAGGACAATGTTGGTGCGAGCCTTATCCAAATATGTCTCAAACAAGAAAGACGGGAAGGTTTGCAGATACATTAGAGGAGAATTGAATGAAAACAAAAAAAATCATTGTTTCGGTTGTCGTGGTGCTGGTAGCAATCGCAATCGGAACCAACTGTAAAAGAAAAATTAATCCGGAACTGACCGATCCTTTCGTCAAAGCAAGCTACGAAGGAAAAATGGATCAGATAGAAAAGCTGTACAAAGAAGGAGCAGATGTAAACGGTGAGAGCAAAGCCAATTACGACAACACTCCACTCACAACCGCATCCAATGCCGGACAGATTGAAGTCATGAAATTTCTGTTGAAAAACGGAGCAGACGTGAACAAAAAAACTTCAAACGGATACAACGCATTAGGGAGTGCACTCACCGGAGGAAGACTCGACGCAGTGAAACTTCTGATCAGTTCAAAAGCAGATGTGAATGATTCCGGAAAATACGGAACGACCCCTTTGCAGAGAGTGGAAAAATGGTCTCAGGATTCCCCTACCGCACAGGTTTGGAAAGACGCAATTGAAATTTTAAAACAGGCGGGAGCTAAATAAGATTTATTTTTTTGGCGCCCCTCGACCTCCCCTCAATCCCCTCCTTGCAAGGAGGGGCCGGGGTGGTTGTCGGCCCGGCTGCTGCGGGGTTCGCTGTCGCTTCCGTGCTTCGCACCGGCTTCGCCGCCCTTCACATCCGTGGCGCGGGATGTTGAGGAATCTCAATCTGGTTGCGCAAACCCTTCTTTTAAAATTTCATTATTCAGAAAAATTCCTTCTTTCAATACTCTTTCTACGCTTCTCTCTTTCTTTAAATAAAACACATCCACCAGATACCTGTCATATTTATCGCTTCCGTGAGTCTTGATGATCAGAAATTTGCAATCTCTTAGTTTTGCTTCCACAAACTTTTTAGAGTTCATCCCTCTCTTCGTACCGAGCTCAGGCGCATCAAGTCCCCGAAACCTGAACCGTTGTCGCAAAAACGTGTGAAACCCCAGGTCAAGATTTGGAACACTGTGTTCCAAATCAGGAAAAATTTTTTGGATCACACGATACCGGAAAAGCGCCAAAACCGGTCGTTTTTACCAAAGAATCACCCGATTCCGCTGGTTTCCTGCTTCCATTTCTATCGTTACTTCCCGATAGTGCAGCATTGACCTTTATCAGAAGATCCCTTTGAGAAAGATTTTCTGCAATCGCCTTCTCTTCGAGATTGGTTCTTGTTTCCCGATCTTCAACTAAAAGCAGAGTTCTGTAATGCGACCAACTCAGGATCGAATTGATTTTAGTTACTTTATAACACTGGTAGAATTTCCGCATATACCGGAGATTCCTATCCGAAAATCCTTTTCCAAATCTGCGATTCAGATCCCCGGAAAGTTGCTTCAGTAACCTGTCTCCATAATTCGCGCGATCCCTATGCTCCTGCTCCACTTCCACAATCCTTTCCCCAATTTTCCAGTTCGAATAAAGCGAAGTTTGATTCCAGTTTTCCTCTCCCGATTCCTGCGCATCTTCGTAAATTTTAGAAATATCTTTGAATAATGATTTGTATTCCGCAGGATAGATCGGGGAGGATTTTTTCGATTTCATTTTCGGGGAAATTAAGTTATTATTTAGCAAATTGTCAAGAAGATTCTGAAAGGAAATTTATAATTTCTCTAAATCATTCAAATTTTCTTGATTAAAACTGTAGAGAAGATAGAATGATCAGAAATATTATTCTTTTGTTAAAAGAAAGGGACTGTCAATGGGATTCGATTCATGGCTCTTAAAATCAAAGACATGCCCGTTTTAAAGGGTACGAACGCAGAAAAATTCAGAGAGGCTTTGAAAAAGAATGTGACCTCACCCCTGTTAATGTACCACCCGGCAAGTTAGTCTTTTGACTTCACTGTTTTTGATTCATACTCAGTAGGAGTCAAGCCATTTAAAGAACTATGTGGCCTCTCTGTATTGTAATATTTTCTCCAATCCTCAATGACTAATTTTGTTTGTGAGAGATTCCGAAAAATATTCGCATTCAGGCATTCATTTCTAAATTTCCCGTTAAAGCTTTCTACAAAAGCATTTTGTGTCGGCTTTCCTTTTTCAATGAAACGCAAAATGATTTTATTTTCAGATGCCCACTTCTGAAATTTGTTACTGCGAAACTCAGGACCGTTATCGCAAACTATGCTTTCTGGTCTTCCATGCGTTTCAAATGCTTGCTCCAATGAATCGATCACTTTTCTCGACGGAATTGAAATTTCAGGATAAATGCATATTGCCTTTCTGGCAAAATCATCGATCACGTTCAAGACACGAAAGGATTTTCCATTATCAAATGAATCGTGAACAAAATCCATTGACCACCTCCGATTCATACCATCGGCCGGAACTAATGGTTGCCTCTGACCCGAAAACTTCTTCCTTCTCGTTTTCAGCCTTATTTTTAGGCCCTCTTCAGTATATATCCGGTAGAACTTTTTATGGTTCATTACTCCGAAATATTTTCGGTAAAACATCAAGAGCATCGGGTAACCGCTTGTTTTGTGTTTGTAGGCAAGAGATCTTATTCGCTCTTTTTCCTTCTGCTCTTCAACTGAAACTTTTTTTTCGAATTTCAGAGTCAGTCGATGAGCTTTCAAAAGCTTAGAACACATTCGTATGCTTATTTTTTTCCCGATCAATATCTGAAATGCTTTTCTCTTCTGATTCGGGCTTACCACTTTTTTTCAAGCACTGCCTTGATTGCCTGATTTTGAAGTGACAGATCTGCAACCAGCTTCTTAAGCTGAGTGTTCTCTTCCTGGAGTGACTTCATCTTCCTTATATCAGGAAGTTCCATCCCGCCATATTTGGACTTCCAGCGGTAAAACGTTTGCTCTGTTATTCCCAGTTTTCGGCAAACCTCTGGTGTCTTTATCCCGCTTTCATTCTCTTTGAGAGCTTTGAATATTTGCTCTTCCGTAAATCTTTTCTTTCTCATTTCTCTTCCTTTTTCTACTTTTTTTTACAAAAGTCAAGGAAGACTAACTTTTAAAGTGGGACACTTTTAGGGGATATGGTCAAAAGGTTGTGAATAGATTGAAGAGCTTTTGAAAAGACTTCTTTCGGAAGTTTTTTTAAGTCTTTTTCAGCAGTAGATTCAAGAAGAATTTCATACAAGCTGATTTTCCTTTAAGAAGTCATCAAGCTTCTTAAATTTTAATGGCTTTTTACGCATCTCTTCCAAAATTTTTAGATCGTAAGCATCTTCCGCTCTTTCCAGAAGCTTCTGGTATTCCTTCAAATCTAAAATTATGGCGGAAGGTTTTCCATTCCGATATACAATTTCCGGTTCTGCAAATTGCTTTCTTGTTTTTACTCTGCTAGTCATAATTTAATTCACCTCCAAACAAATCAGGCTGTCCAATACTTTTTCAGTTCAAAAAAGCCAAAAACGGATTCCCTGCAAGGCTCGCAAAGAAAGAAAAACCCGCGAGGGCGGCACTCTCTACTGGTTTCTGCCGATGGTTGGTGAGCCAAGTCGAACTACGCTCCGGGGCGGCTAAAAGTTGTTCTCACTTTATATTTCATTTATGAACTCTTCCGGTTCTTCGAAATCATCGATCAGATACTGATAAAGACAAGCAAACCGTAGAAGATATGCTAAATCTCGTCGTCATATATAGGAAATGCGGGAACTCTCAGTTCGTGCCCCGATTCTTCAGCGGATTATTTTTTTTCGTAGCGATAACATATGAACGTATAACAGTTCTTTATCTTTATTCAGGAGGCGGTACGTTTTCGTGAGTAAATGTATAATTATGATATTTTTTAAACTTATCATCCTTATCAGAGAGCACTTCTAATTTTAGATCTCTCCCAATTTTAGTTAACATAAGAGTCGAGGATTCATTTATTATTTTCCATTTAGCATCTTCAGTTTTCTGATAGTCGCTATATATTTCTTCGATTATTTTCGGGCCATCAATCGTCACCGTTACAATGAATTTCTTTTTGTCGGCACTCACAATTAGGTTTTGAAATTCGTAGGCACCTCCAACTTCCTTTTGAAATAGATAGGTTTTCTTTATCTTAGCGGCATTGGGGAGAAGGTAATCTGACATCCCATAAAAAAAATCGTTATCAAACATAACCCAACCCTTGAGATTATTGCATTCTACCAAATCCCAGAACGCCGATACGTTCTCACCTGCTTTGTTCTTAACTTCATACGTAGCAGATTTTTCCAAGGGGACCTCGCTTTCAGCAGGACAAATGCCAAGAATAGGACTCTGATTATACGGCTCCTTCCTTATTCGCCGTCCAAGAATCATCAGCAAGGAATTCTTTGCTTTATTATCAATATATTTTAAGTCTGTTGGCAGATTCGATTGGATCGGCGTTTCATCTAATAAAATCTGATCTGGCTGTTTGTTCGCCTTCCCTTTGCAAAAAAAGAAAAACAATACCAAAAAACCAAATAAAAAAACAAATCTATCGAAATTGGCCATTGCTTTTGCCATTTTATTTTTTTCTTTGCTTTTGGTGTTTTCGGTTTAACTGGTTCAATCCGGAATTCTTCAGTATATGTAAAATATTGATCATTTGTTATAGTCTCTCCGTTTCTCTGAGTATGGTAAGTGTCTACCCTTAAGTAATTTTGTCCATTCGAAACTCCGAGGAAACTGTGGGAACTTCCATTTGGATATCCGGGTTCACCTTTTGGAACAACTCTCCTGAATAATATAGTAGATCCCTCTGTTGGATTTTGCAAAATCGATTTATTATAATCACTGCGTACAATATCCAATGCATACCCTGGAGGAATGAAATCTTTGGTCAATTTTCCTTTATTTCCGGTCACGAAATCCGTACTACTTATCCCGCCATTCTTTAAACCATTAATATAGAAATCTTCATAACTAACGACAGGGAGGCCAGAATTTCTTAATGCAGTATTCATATTCATCCATGCAATATTAACATTACAAAGTTCCGCAGCGATTTCCTTGCTGGACTTTTTGTTCAAAAAATCCCGCTTTGTTTCTTCATCAAGACCTGTGTTCTCGAATTTTACTCTATTTTTTATATTCTCAACGAGCTGAATTTGGCCTTCCTTCTGAAAAAGCATTCCTTCTGACATGGAAACACTTTGGTAATATTCTAGTCTTTTTTTTCCGGAGAGGAATCCTTTTTCTGCAATATATATTTAACCTGGTCCGAAGTTGATTTATTTCCTCGGTAGAATATTTTCCAGATTTTTCAAGGTTTGCAATGACCTCGTCTGGATTTTCTCCGATGGTATACGCAGCTTTCAGAAGAGCCTCGGTCTCCTTCGCAAGCTTCATTGTTGGCCGAAATCCTTGAGTAAGATTATATGAGTTGTTTTCTGCATTATGCACCAGCACTTCATCTTCGGTTACAAAATACGTATGGTTGTTCTCGACCTCGAAGTTGTAGACAGTCTCTTCCTTTTTGATCACATCAATTCTGGCTATTCCAAGCCCGGGTTCGGTATAATTCATCGGGCCCATCAGACTTGCTGCGTTAGACGACGCATTCGCTATTGCAAATGCGAATTGGGATTCGCGTTTTGAAAAATCACCTGCGAGCATGGAACGCATTCCGGGACGAAGGTCTTTCGCCATTACCCATTCTTTGTCTTTTATGAAGAACGGATGCGACCAGGTTGTTTCGACGATGGTTTTGTCATCGAAGGTGAGTTTGTAGATCGAGTCTGTTTTTCTGATGAACGTTTGCATTACTTTGTTGAACGATAATTTTTTTGTTTTCTCATTGAAGGAAAGAACTTTATCACCGGCTTTAATTTTTTCTATAGCGATGTAGCCAGTGCTGTATTGGTCGGATTACGTCTCCGCCTGACACATTTTCCGAAGTGAAAAAATTTTCCGGTACAATCTTTTTTTTCTCGATTGTAATAAATCCCTCTTAGCCGCTTCTGTTATTTTTCTTTAAAAAGATTGAAAAGCTATCCGAGGGATCCTGTGGATGGAAAAATCTGCAACTAAAGAGGAAAAACTCAAACCACATTTTCAAGCATAACTGATACAGGTTCTTTCTGAAGAGCACTCACTTTTAAAATAGAAAATCCGATTACATTTCCAGATATATCGACTTTTTCCATTACAGCATCGTTCCCGGTTTCTTTAAAATAACCTTCTTTTCTCTCAAACAAAACTTCAAGATAATCAGCTTCTTTATCATACCAGATTTTTATTTCTTTTCCCATAGCGTCCTTCCTTGTTTGACTCTGTCCGTAAAATATGCAGTGATGATAAACAAATCATCTTCTAAAACTTTGACTACTATGCACAGATACTTTTCTTCTACCGGAGTATCGGTATAAAATCTGTAAAAAAGTTCAACACTCGGATCAGCAGAGGATTCTTTGATAATCTCAGGGTTTTTCAAAGTTTCCACTATTTTTTCCGTCTGCTCCCGCATCTCCGGATGATCTTCTTCAATGTGCTTTTTTCTCTCTTCTGAGAGCCGGATTTGTCTTTCATGGATATCTGTGAAATAAATCATAAAAAGCCATCAAACACCAAAAAGGCCTGGCTGACCAACCGATTTCAGGTCTCTCAGAAGCACTTTTTTACTGGTTTCCAGGTGTTCTGATCTCTTTCTTCAGAATTTCGATCTTTCTATTGATAGCCAATGGTTTTTTCTATAGATTGAGGGTTTTTACCCAATTTGGTAATGTTTTAATATTTTTATGGGAGAATTTTTTAAAAGTAAA
>JAIOQL010000643.1 GCA_021413405.1 Leptospira sp. | reverse complement strand
TATATCCAGGTAAACGGTAATAGGAGATAAAGAAAAAATCGCATTTGAATTTTATGTTTCTCCTGATTCAGATGGAAATATTTGCATGAAGCGTGCAAGCTGAATTTGAAAAATCACCGAGGCTTTCATAAAATTTTCCGAATGTCAATCCGGAATTTTCTGAGGAACTCCCAACTTTGTTCCGCTTTTGCGGGATTTAGGATAAAATTACATTTTTTTTATTGATATAAACAACATTGAAATGTAATATTTGAAAACTGTTGGGAATAAACCGGAAAAAAAGATGAAGCATTTACTAATGGTCATATTTTTTTCAATTATCCTAAAAGGAGTATTAATCAGCAATGAAAAAGATGATTCACGAAATTTCAGGTATACTCTCGAAAAATGTTCTGAAATGTTTTCAGGCTGCGTAGATACATGCATTGAAGCCGCTCCTGAAACATTCTACTATAAATACTTTATAAAGAACAATACTTACAAAAATATTTCTATCCGTTCCAAATGCATTGAATCCTGCAAAATTTCACTCGGTTGTGAAAAGTATGAAAAGAAAATCAGTGAATTTTGAAGCGAAAGGGATCAACCTGGCGTAATAAAAATTGCATACGCAATTTTTTGACGGGAAGGGAGAGCCCGGTCCGGCAGGATTCGCCCAAAGAACTAATTTGACAGTGTCATCAGGAAAATCTTTCCTATCCCTGTGAGTCAATTATATGTATATTTCAGATTAGCTATGGCTTCGATCAAGTCGAGGATGGAATATCGTGCCAGTTTCATCATTTTCCTGTTCACACTTGTCAGCTTTTACGCAGCCCAGGCAGTCACTGTCGGAGTTGTGATTACCCGGTTCAAAACGATCGGTGGCTGGTCCATCGGTGAAATGGCTTTTCTTTACAGTCTGTTGATTCTTTCCCAGGGAATTGTTTCGTGTTTCTTTTCAGGTCTTGTTGATTTCGGAAATTTTGTGCGACTTGGAACATATGACAGGCTTCTCGTCAGACCACTCTCTCCTCTTGGACAGGTAATCATGGGAGGATTTGAGCTAACCGGATTTGCACACCTCGTTCTCGGGCTGATCACGTTCTTTGTCGCCAATTCATTGATCGCAATTCATTGGGACCTGGTAAATGTTCTTGTACTTATTTCAGTGATCACGGGCGGATCGATGATCCTTGCCGGGATCAGAATTATAATTGGTGCAATTGCTTTTTATGCAGTGAATAACAATTCGCTCGTGCATCTATTTGTTTTTTCATCACGGGAATTTCTGTTATATCCGCTTAATATTTATTCTACATCTGTCAAATTCCTGCTGACTTTTATCATTCCGCTCGGTTTTATAAATTTTTATCCTGCGCATTATTTTCTGAAAAAAACGGGACCTGATC
>JAIOQL010000642.1 GCA_021413405.1 Leptospira sp. | reverse complement strand
ACAAATTCAGGTGAATAATCGCAGAGTTGCATGCATAAGTCAAAGAGTGGAATTAAATCCTCCTCTATTTTCCATAATTCTCCCTTACTTCCGCGACCGAAACTCGGCGGATCCATGATGAAGCCCTGGTATTTCTTATTTCTTTTTAATTCTCGTCTTAAGAATTTACTTACATCATCAACGATCCACCGCACTTTCATTCCGGCAACCCCAGAAAGATCAGCATTTTCTCTCGCCCAATCTACCATTCCTTTTGATGCATCCACATGACAAACAGGGAATCCGGATTGTAAGGCAGCAATTGTTGATATTCCTGAATACGCAAAAAGATTCAGCGTTTCTATTTCTTTCTTCTTGCTTTTTCCGATTTCCCGGATCAGATTCCAGTTTTCACTTTGTTCCGGAAAAAAACCAATGTGGCCAAATGGAGTCAGTTTCGCTTTAACTCTGACTTTATCCAGATCGATCTGAAAACTTTCCGGGATTTTCTTTCGGAACTTCCATTCTCCGCCGCCACGGTCGCTTTTTATATAGACTGCATCGGCATCTTTCCATTTCTCTGGGGATGATCTTTTATATACAGAAAGATTTGAAGGACGGATAATTTTGTAGGATCCAAGTTGTTCCAGCTTTTCTTCCTGACCGGAATCAATGAGAATATATTTATTTTCTTCCATTTTATCCAAAGATCTCCCGCTTCGAGATATACCGGAATTTTCCCGGCTCAAGATTACCCAATGTATATTTTCCTATCCTGACACGGATCAGCCGGAGCGTTGGAAACCCTATATGAGCCGTCATTTTCCTTACCTGCCTGTTTTTTCCTTCAGATATGACAATACGGAGCCATGTCGTCGGGATATTTTTTCTCACCCGGATAGATGGTGTTCTTTCCCATAGGAATTCAGGTTGTGGAATGATTTCTGCAGTTCCAGGTGCATAATTTTCTGTTTGAGTAATGATCCCTGATTCAAATTTTTTTAGATCTGATTTCGCTGGCGTTCCTTCAACTTGCGTAAGATATTCCTTCTCTATTTCCCGTGACGGATTGGTAATATTGTAAATGAATTGGTCATCGTCGCTAAGAAATAGCAGACCTTCACTGTCATAATCAAGTCTTCCTGCTGCCTTCGGTTTTTCCGGTAAGGCAATAAAATTTTTCAGATTCGCCTTGCCATCCAGTTCTTTGAACTGGGATAGAACCTGGAACGGTTTATTGAAAGCGATATAAATCATTCTCCCACCGCATAAATGTGAACTTTAAAATAATCTCCTTCCGGAAATGTGCTGATCACCGGATGATCGATTTCTGGTTTTAATTTGACAGGTTTTCTATGTTTTAGCCCGCTCATTTCCATAGCTTCCTGCGAAATCCGTTCGAATTCGTTCGAATGAATCCTGTTTGAGCAGGAACATAGAATTAACATTCCAGGCTTAGTCAGATACTTTGCAGTCTGGACAATTAACCGTTTATAAGATTCCTTGGCATTTTTAATATCTTTTGCCGAAGCAGTAAGACTCGGCGGATCAATGATTATAATATCAAATTTTTCTTTTAATTCTTTCAAATAATTTTCCAGGTCTTTAAAAATATTCAGCTTAACCAGTATGTGTTTTTCCGGGGCGCTTTCGATGTTCTTTTTGTGAATTTCCAGAGCATGTTTACTTTCATCGATCGAATAAATCTTATCTGCACCTGCCTTTTCCAGGCAAACAGACAGCAGCCCGTTGTTTGAAAAAAGATTTAGAACCTTCTTCCCGCTGAAATTTTCTGGATGATCCAATACAAAGTTTCTGAGATTCCGGATGTCATTGTAAATTCCGCTTTTCTGACCCGTTATATCTATTTTATATTGAATCTTTCTAAACTGGATAATTTTTTCCGTCTTTGGTAAGCCTCTGAGAAAACGGATTTTTCCGGGAGTATTTCCCTGGTCATGTCCTTTCCGGATGGGACTCTTTAGAAGAAGTATAGAAGGTTTTAATTTAATAAATTCAGAAGAGGTTAGTTTTCTATAAAGAAGATTTCCAATGAATCTTCCGAAAGAATACAACGAGGCGGAATAAAGCATAATTATAATTGCATCGGCGTGTTCATCAATTGTGATACCCGGCAATATGTCATTTTCTCCGTGTATCCAGCGAATACTATTTGTGTTTTTTAAAAGAATTTTCTTTCGGTTTATAATTTCCAAAATTAGTTCGGAAAAATATTTTAACTCAAAATTATCACCGAAGAAGATCACCCGGATCGCGATCAGCCCGGTATCCGAATAGATCCCGATACCGGCCATTTTTCCGGCAGGATCCAGAAGTTTCAGGATAGTTCCGTCTTTGAACTTCCTTGCATATGAGGAAACCTTTCCCCTGAAAATCCATGGATGTTTTTTGTTTAGTGTTACTGCGTTTTCAGCAGAAAGCTTAAAGGATAGAAGCTTCAAAGCAATACTTTAGGGGTAAGTCTTTACACACAAAAAATGTGTGCAAAGACTTTGTATTATTTACGATTTTTTCTTAGCCTCTTCATAGGAAATCTGTGCTGGACCGACATAAATTTGTCTCGGTCTTCCGATTTTCATGTCAGGAGCTTCGATCATTTCCTTCCATTGTGCAATCCATCCGGGAAGTCTACCGATTCCAAACATTACTGTGAACATATCTGTGGGAATTCCGAGTGCTCTGTAGATAATTCCACTGTAGAAATCTACATTCGGGTAAAGTTTTCTGTCTACAAAGTACTGATCTTTCAGAGCCGCTTCCTCAAGTTCTTTTGCAATGTCGAGTAACGGATCTTTTATTCCAAGTTTGGCGAGAACAACGTCGCAGCCTTTTTTGATAATCTTTGCCCTTGGATCAAAGTTTTTATATACCCTATGCCCGAATCCTGAAAGGCGGAAGTTGGAATTTTTATCCTTTGCCTTTTCGACAACCTGCTTAACCGTCCAACCGTTCTGTTTTATTTCCTGGAGCATTTCCAGAACTTCCTGGTTGGCGCCTCCGTGTCTTGGACCCCACAATGCACAAATCCCCGAAGAGATAGCCGCATACAGATTCGCAAGACTCGAACCAACAAGTCTTACTGTAGATGTTGAGCAGTTTTGCTCATGATCAGCATGAAGAATCAGTAATAGATTTAGAGCTTTCACAACTTCCGGATCAATTTTGTATTCTTCTGCGGGAACAGAAAACATCATGTTGAGAAAATTAGCACAATAATCCAGTTCATTTCTCGGATGGACAGCAGGCTGGCCAATCGATTTTTTAAATGCGAAAGCCGCAATAGTCGGGAATTTTGCCATCAGACGAAGAATGGAAATTTCTCTGTGAGCCGGGTTTTCCGGATCATAGGAATCCTGGTAGTAGGTTGAGAGACATGCAATCATACAGGACATGATTGCCATAGGGTGCCCGTCTTTGGGGAATCCATTGAAAAGTCGTTTCAGATCTTCGTGGACTAGAGTGTGTTTCGTAATGGAGGAATTCCATTCTTTCAATTCGGAATCCGTCGGAAGTTTTCCATAAATCAGGAGATAGGCAACTTCAGTGAATGTTGATTTTTCCGCTAATTGCTCAATGGGAATTCCCCGGTATCTCAAAATTCCGTTTTCTCCATCGAGAAATGTTATGGAACTTGTACAGGCTCCGGTGTTGAGGTATCCGCTGTCGAGGGTGACATATCCTGAAAGAGCCCTAAGTTTAGTAATATCGATCGCCTTCTCTTTTTCCGAACCTTCGATTAGAGGAAGTTCGTATTCTTTTCCGTCGATTTTTAGTATTGCCTTGTCTGCCATGTAATGATCTCCCGGTTTCTTTTAATGATAGTGTATATTCAATACTGAAAATTACCGACGGGTTGTGAAAAGTATTTTTTGATATTCTTTGGAAATATTTATCAGAATCATTCAGTAAATTTTTATTTTAAATTTTGACCGCAAAGAGGGATTCAGATTTGAACGTTCTTTCTCCGGAATCGTAATCGTCTTTTCGTCCCCGTCACTGACAAACGGAGATTCCGGGTTCTTTTTGAAATCCTGTATCTTTTTTCTTATGTTCTCTCCGAAACCGTGTATACGTCTTGTCCTGTATACATTAAATCCAATATCGAAAGGAGAGAAACTCAACCGGTTGGAATAATCGAAAATGATCGCATTCTTGTAGCTAACACCTTTATAGGTTCCTGAGATCAGAAGATCATTGTATTTTTCCGGGGGAAAGGATCCATAAGGAGTTGCCATCGCATAGATCCTGAAGTCAGGTAGAAATTTATTTACTTCTCTCTGGCATCCTGCAAGCTGCTCCTCGATTTTATTTTTGAACTGGTTTAGGTTTGCATGCCAGAGAGTATGATTCCCAATTTCATAGCCGTTTGATAAAAGAAAATCTACCTTTCTTTTGGTAAATTTAGGCTGGCCGAAAAGATCGTTAGGCGACTTTGATCCGGGAGTCACAAAGAAGATGGCGTGGAGCGGGAAATCCGGATTTTTTTTCTTGAACGATTCCATCATTCCGACCGCACAACCGGGGAGGATATTTCCTGATTCATCCATTTCGAACTGGCTGATTGACGAATCATCGAAAGTCAGTATTACAGGTTTTTTTCCTGCTGGAACCCGGATAATTTTGTTTTCAAAATCACTCACGAGAATCGTAGCAAATCCTTCCGTTTTGAAAAGTTCCAGATCATCCATGAAGCCTTTTCTGTTTCTGGTAAAATGAGTATCAATATCTCCTATCTTATGATAGGTCATTATAAGTATTTTTCCAAGCTCGTTCGGACGGGTCTCGGCATTTATATTATGCGGAAGAATAAAAAATAAAAGGAAAACCCGGGAACAGAATACCACGGATGCACGAATTACACAAAGAAACATAGAGAATGCCCGGTGCAACTTCGTAAACTCTGTGCAATTCCGAGTTCTCTGTGTCTTTGTAGTGATTAACATCAAAAATATTAATTTTTTCATTGATTGTAAAAACTCCTGAGTAGTCTGTAATTGTAATAATTAGAAAGTGTGATCCTGCAATAGTCTCTTGATTCCTTAGAAGGAATCTCCTCGAGGAAATGATTGAAATCCCCCTGATAATGATTTCGTTTCCATTTTCTCAGGTTTCCCGGTCCTCCATTGTACGCAATGGAAGCCCATCGCAGGTCATTGCTGTTCATTTGTAAAAGATCTGAAAGAAACTTTGTTCCGAGTTTTATCGAAACTTCGGGATCGTGGAGGGAGTAATCATTTACATGCAGGCTTTTTGCCAGGAATTTACCTGTCGAGGGCATAACCTGCATCAGGCCTTTCGCATTTGAAGAAGAGATCGCCGCTTCCCGGAAGAATGATTCCTGTCTCATGATTGCATAGACGATATCTTCCTCAACTCCGAAACTTTTAGAATTCTTTGAAACGACGGATCTGTGTGGTCGGGGATACAGTCTTGAGGTTATTGTTTGCGGCAAAAGCAAAGGATCATCTGGGATTTTATATTTGCGCATTAGCAAACGGGTGTTGAAAAGAGACAGGTAGGCATTTCTTGTGATGTCCCCCAATCCAACCAGAAGTTCCTGTTTCTCTTCTTCGTTCAGACCTTTCTGTCCGGAATACTGGTTTACCAGGTACTGAGCATTGGATTCTTCTCCAATCCTCAAATACTCTGCGGCGAGTTGCAGAAGTTCATGGTTTTTGACTTTTGATTGAGCATTGGAGAGACGCACACCAAGATCGAATGCTGTGTCATAGTACGCGAAACTGAGATTTTTTCCCCGGATTTTTTCCATTTCTTCGGGCCTTGCACCTGTAATGGATAGAAATTGCACCAGGTTTTCTTTTCCCGAAGTTGGATTTGCTGGTAATTTCAATTCTGAAATTTCCGGGGAAAATTCCTGTCTTATCGTTTTAATGTAGTATGAACCCGGGCAATGCTGGTAATATTCCGAAAGTAGTTTCTGGAGAGCTGTTTTATCCCCGGTATTTTTCAGAAACCGGAGATACCAGTAGATCAATCGGCCTTTCACAGGTAGCGATGGAATCGCTTCCATCGCCCGGATCCAATATTCACGCCGGGAAAAATTCAGTCCGCGACCGGTGCTCCCGGCCAGAAAATCGATTAGTTTATCCTGGAAGCCAAGGTCATAGGGAACCTCGGCGAGATACTTCAGAAGAGAATCAAAATATTTCCCCTCCTGCCTGTTTTTTTTATAAATCCTTGCATATATTCTGTGAAAAGAAGCCTGATCAGAATTTTTTCCGAATTCGCCAATTATTTTTTCAGCAATCCCTGTTTCGGAGATTTGAATCAACTCTTCAGCAAAGTTGACTGAAAATGCCGGGTTGGATGCAATTGTGTCCTGATTTGCAGAAAGAAATGCGAAAAGTCTTTCAGGCTGATATCTGATTAAGAGACGGGAAATATTTCTGACCATTACCGGATTATCAAATTTACGCCGGAAATCGATGAGACCTCTATTGAATATTTTTTTAGATTCACTTTTACCGATAACATCGAGGACAAGGGCCAGATCCTTTTCATTCAGATTGTCATGAAAATCATGTCCAAAATAGGATCTCAGGTCTTTGATAATAAGTTCTCTCACATACACAGGGGTACGAAGTTCGGATAGCATATTAAAATAAATTT
>JAIOQL010000641.1 GCA_021413405.1 Leptospira sp. | reverse complement strand
CATTTGATTTAGCCTGAAATGTCAGGTTTGATTTTCTCAGTTTTGCGAGAAGGTCGGCGGTAAGTGGCGCAACTGTCGTGTGAAAAGCTTTTGGTTTGGTTTCTTTATCAGGAATAAACCATCCTTCAATGACATCTTTTTCAATGGATAATTGCTTCTTGTTCTTTCCTTCAGATGTGAAAATCTTTCCGATTGGTTTCTTTCCATCCACCGGTTCAAGCATATTCAGGAAATCGGAATAGGTAATTTCTACAACCCTGCCTTCGCCGAGACCTGCCTGCCCTCTATACCAGAATGCCAAAATCAGCAAAACGATAGATAGGGTCAGGATCACATTTTTTACGTTCTTATTCATTAAATCCTCTGTTCCTTAGACCATTATAATTTATATTTTTCTATAACTTCTTCTATATCTCCAATACTTATGGATCTGATCGCAGCTTCCGCATCGTTTATGATTTCAATTAGTTTCAGGTTTTCGAGGGGTAAAAAATCCTCTTTCAGAAATTTCTCCCTCTCTTTCAGATTGAAACTGTCATTTTTCACTCCAATCCGGATTCTTATGAAATTTGGAGAGCGAAGAGACTGGGCTACTGATGCGATTCCGGGCTGACCATTGTCTGATCCGCCTTTTTCGATCACAATCTGGCCTAATTCCAAAGTCACATCCTCATGAATAACTACTATGTCCTGCACACGGATCCGCAAAAAGGAAGCAATATACAGGACTGATTCTCCTGAAAGATCGCTGAATGTCTGAGGCTTCAGAAGGACAACCTCGTCCCCTTCAAAAGTGCCTCTCCCGATCATAGATTTCTTCTTCTTAGTCTTAATCTCGACATTGATATTGTTGCCAATCACATCGAGAATTTTGAATCCTATGTTCGCCCGGTTATTATTATACTTATCTCCGGGATTTCCGAGACCTACAATCAGTTTTATATTCTCTGATTTCGCTGGAGGCAATGTCTTGTCTCCCCCTTCGATTATATTACTTTTTTTTCGCAGGTTCTTTTGCCGGCGCTTTCGAAGCTGCTGCACCTTTAGCAGCACCCGCTGCAGGAGCTGCCGCTGCGGCAGCAGGAGTCGCTGCTTTATCAGCACCCTCAGTTTTCTCTGCAGAAAGAATTGCCTTAGTAACATTCACAGAAGTTACTATCGGATCACCATTCGCAATAATTTCCCAGCTTTTCGGAACCGGAAGCTGGCTTACCTTGATGGAATCACCGATTTCCAACTGGGATACATCAACTGTAATCATGTCTCTCAGATCTTCAGGAGTGGTTTTAACTCTTATTTCATGAATGATGTGTTCAAACTGTCCGCCCGATTTCGCACCTTTTGGAGTGCCTGTTGTCTCGATCGAAACTTTGGTGAGAATTTTTTTTCCTGGTGTTACTTTATAAAAATCGATGTGCCTGACTTTATTTGTTCCGGGAAATCTTTGTATTTCTTTTACGAACACCTGGGATTTGCCTTCCCCTTCCACTTCCAGATCGATCAATGTCGCCTGACGTATTCCAGCCGCAAGTAAATGATTAACTTCCGATTCTATTGCCGCAACCGGAATAGACTTTCCGTTTCCAACAACATTTACAGGCACTCTTCCGGTGGCACGAAGACGATTATTTTCGTTTTTCCCGGTCTCCGATCTTTTAACTGTTTTCAGTAACTGCTTTTCCATTTTCAACATCCTTCTTATTATTTACAGAAATAAAGAACTTATAGATTCTTCATCATGTATGATTGCGATTGCTTTGGCAAAAAGCGGGGCGACAGACAATACTGTCAGATTATTAATTTTCTTTGTTTCGGGAACTGCGATAGTGTTTGATAAAACAATTTCTGCAAACGGAACTGAATTTAAACGGGAGACTGCATCCCCCGAAAGAACACCGTGGGTCGCGCAGCACATTACTGATTGCGCTCCCTCTTCAAGCAAAGCAGTCGCTGCTTTGCAGATAGTTCCGGCTGTATCAATCATATCATCGAGGATAAGGCAATTTTTGCCTTTAATTTCCCCAATCACATGCATCACTTCAGAGACATTTGCCTGTGGCCGTCTCTTATCGATGATAGCAAGACTCCCGTTCACTTTTTTTCCGAGAAACCTGGCCCTTTCTGCTCCACCGGAATCCGGGGAAACGATAACAAGGTCTTTCATATTTTTTTTATTAATATAATCTACAAGAACCGGAGCATAGAATAAATGATCTACCGGAATATTAAAAAACCCCTGGATCTGATCAGCATGTAAATCCATTGTAAGAATACGGTTTGGTCCAACAGTCTGGATCAGATCTGCAACTACCCTTGCAGAGATAGGCACTCTCGGTTCAACTTTTCTATCCTGGCGGCCATATCCATAGTATGGAATTACAGCAGTTATTCTTCTGGCAGAAGCCCGCCGCAGCGCATCAATTATCAGTAGAAGCTCCATCAGATGATCATTGGCAGGGAAACTGACAGGCTGAATAACAAATACATCCCGGCCACGAACGTTTTCCCCTATTTTTACAGATAATTCTCCATCAGAGAATTTCTTGACCATGATGTCACCGGACGGAATTCCCAGATTCTGGGCAATCTCCGCTGCGAGAGCTTTATTGGAATTTCCGGAAAAAATCGCGAGTTCATTTTTCATACTGCGATCCTTCCTTCCTTTATATAATAGGAAAGTTTTTCGAGATCTTCAATAGAATTAATCCCGGAGCTCTCAATTGAATTTAACAGCTTCATAGCCCCGGATTTTTCTGCAGATTTTCCGCTAATCCTGATGAGATCGGGCAGATAGTATTCACCCTGGGCATTGTCTTTTCCGATTTTTTTGAGATTCAAAAATACAGCGGGAGAATTGAAACAATATGTTCCAGTATTAATCTCCCTGATCTTTCTGGTTTCTTCATCGGCGTCTTTTTCTTCTACAATTTCAACTAACGCACCCGAATGATTACGTACGATCCTGCCATATCCATGCGGATTTTCAAGGTCTGCGGAAAGAACAGTAGCCTCATAATTGTTTTTAATATGATAATCGATAAGTGATTGAAAAGTAGCGGTTGAAATCATCGGAACATCGCCGCATGCAACGATCAGTGTCCCATTAAAATTTTTCAGAGTATCTTCTGCGCAAAGCAATGCGTGACCTGTTCCAAGCTGTTCTTTCTGTTCGACGAATCTGAGAGACTTGTAGGGTTTACAAAGCGAAATGACTTCTTCTTTTTTATAGCCAACAATAACGACAATATCCTGGATCCCCGCTTTTAGAAGGTTTTCCACTACGTGGCAGATCAAAGGTTTATCATTGAGTTGTACAGCAACTTTCGGGAGATCACTTTTCATCCTGGTGCCTTTTCCGGCAGCAAGAATTACGGCGCAAATCTGTGATGAAGTATTCATTCCTTTTTCTTTCCGATGATAAACCCGTATAAACTGGCTGGGCTGCCAGGGATCGAACCTGGGAATGGCTGGACCAAAACCAGCTGCCTTACCGCTTGGCGACAGCCCAGTTTAAAAATTAAAACTAACGAATTTAAAGTCCGGAAACTCCCGGACCATCCGATCAAAAACGTCATTATGGCTTTCAAGACTGCTTGTCAGGCAATAAATACAAGAACCACTTCCGGTCATTGACGCAAAAGAAGCACCATTGGCCAAAAAACCCTTCTTAATGAGCTCCAACCGGGGAAATGCCCGAAACGCATATTCCTCAAAATCGTTTTCAAAATTCCCTGAAAGAATCTTCCAATTGCCGGTTTTCAGGGCAAAAATAGAATCCTCATCAAGGAGATTCCAGTTTTTTGAATCATAGTCTCCCTGTAAAGGCTTTTTAAGACTGATATAGGCTTCTCTGGTATTAATAGAATAAGGGCCAATCGCAAGAATTCCAAGCCCTCCGGAAACTTCAATTTTGCTCAGTTTTTCACCAATCCCGGAAACAAAAGCATTGCCGGTATTCAAAAAAAAAGGAACATCTGCACCAATTTTAGCCGCAAGAAAGGTAAGTTCATCTGACATAAAAAATCTTGTGCCGTGAAAAAGAAAATTTAACAGCATCGCTGCGTTACTGCTTCCTCCACCAAGACCACCGCCTGGCGGAATTCGTTTTATGATATGGATTTTCACTCCGGGTAAATCAGAAATGAGAGTGCGGGAAAATTCGAATGTTTTAAAGAGAATATTTCGGCGGATGTCACCTTTTTCAGAAACATCGTCATAAAGAGAACGCTTTTCTTCTATGAGTTCGTTTGAAGAGATGAGCTCAAATTTTCCTGTATCTGTTACTTCAATCCGAATATCATCTCCCCAATTTATCCTGAGAAAAATACTGTTGATTTCATGAAAACCGTCAGGCCTTTTGAACAAGACCTTGAGACCCAAATTTATTTTAGCGGGGGAGAGCATTCAATAGAGAAGGCAGAGGAGTATTTTCAATTTCTTCAGCGATTGTCATCCGGATATGCTCAGGCTGCAGCACAATTATTTCCTTTCCAAAACTTTTGATCAAATCCTTAAACCAGTTTTCTTCCATGATTTTCACTTTTGCGTGAACCCAGTTTTTTCCCTTAAAAAATTTCTTAGAATTCAAGATTTTTGGATCAAGAACCTGGCTAAGATTGTATTCTATAGATTCTGAAAATAATATTTCTGCACCCTCAGATGAAGATTCCGCTTTTTCAATGAAATTGTTAAATGCAGAAATATATTTTTCCCGGTTAAATTTCTGTCTGGATTTGACTTTTTCCTTAGAGACCGATATGTCTTTCATCCCGGCAAGCCGATATGTTCTCGGGGCATTCTCGGCGTTACAAAAAGCTGCCATGTAAAATTCTTTGTTGAAGAAAACAAAAAAAGGATCAACCGTCCGCTCTTTTTCCTGTTTGCCTCCCCGCCCGGAATATTGAAAATGCAATTGCGTCCCCTCCTCAACTGCCCTTTCAACGATTTCGATCGTCCTGGAATTTTTCTTGAACTCAGTATGCGGAATAACCGCTTTAATTTTGGTTTGTATTTTTTGCAGAATGCGACGGCTATGAGCATCGCTGGTTTTTTCGATCTCTTCTCCGATGATCTTCCTCAGTTCAATCAATTCCTGAACGTTCAATGTTATTGCGTTTCGGACATCGACAGGCATTCGCAAAGAAACGGTATTTCCATCATATTCAACTTCAATGAAATCCATTGGTGTGTAGGGGAAAGACCCGACCATGAATAATTCCCCCAACTCCTGTTTCAAAGAACTCAGATCTTTGAACCCGCCGATTTTCTGCAAATCAGGCAGAGTGACATTCTTCCTCTCAGAAAGAATTTTGATAAGATTTAATTTTTTGTTAACCCGTTTTGTCGAAGAATTCATATTCAGGTAGCATCCGGTGATTCTAACTTTTTTTCAAGATTCATTTTGACTGATTGCCAGTCATCATCAGTTATGCTAAAAAACATTGAATCTCTGAACAAACCACTGTCAAGTATCATGTGCTTTCTGAAAATACCTTCCTGTTTTGCGCCGATCCGTTTAATCGCATTTTGTGACCTGATATTCCTCAAATCAGTCTTCAACTGAACACGAATAGCGGATAACGTATCGAATGCATGGCTCAATAGCAGGAATTTACAATCTGTGTTTATTGAGGTTCGCCAAAATGCTGGTGAAAGCCATGTATACCCTATTGACAAACCCTTGTGCTGTATAGAAATATCGTAGAATCTGGTAGATCCGATAATTTTTCCTGACTTATTTTCTGAAATCACGAAAGGCAGCTGTTTTTTTTCATTCTGCTGACTTAAAGCATACAATACGTACTGACGCATGCTTTCTATGT
>JAIOQL010000249.1 GCA_021413405.1 Leptospira sp. | reverse complement strand
ACTTCGGATTCGATTTCTTTTTTCAGCTCCTGAAGGGAATTGTCGCCGGTTTTCCCCGGCTCCTTCTCTTCAAGCCGGAGAATTTCTTCTTTCACTTGTGATTTCATCACTAGCGCGGCACCTTTTTCGACTTGGGCTATTGCCTCTGTATCGCCTAACGTTTTCGCAGTTTCTCTCGAGAGTTTCGCAATTTCCCTGTTTTCTTCAAAAAAATTACCGATGAGCATGAGTCTTCTGTTCGCTTTTTTTGAAATCACGGGATCTTTGTTTTCTGAGATTAGTCTCAAATATTCGGGTACAGCCAGCGGGGATTGCCCCGTTTCTTCATAAATCCTTGCTTTTAAAAAAGAATCTTTAACAGATAGAAATTCAACTTTCGCAAGTTCGTCAAAAGCTGATGCATAATTTCCTGAATCAAAAAGAGCGACCGCTTTTTCCGCAGGAGTTTTTGAGCCGGAAAAAATAATTTTCTTTTTTTCTTCTGCTTCAAGAATGAGTTTTTTTAGAATCTTGGCGTTTTCGGAGTAACTCGTCCCCGGAAATCTTTCTTCCGCATATGATAGTTTTTCAATTGCTTCCGGAATCTTTCCAGTCAAAGCGAGGCAAAAACCGTTGTGTAAAAAAATGAAAGCCCGTTCTTCCCCGGCTGAGTTTCCCAGGATTCGTTCAAGATCCGAATAACGTTTATTGGCACTCGCATATTTCTTTGTCCGTTCCAGGTAGAAAGCATACTGAAGGAGCAAAATATTTTTTTCATTCTCAAGAAAATCCAATCTGCCCTTAAGACTTAGCCGTCTCACCATGTTTATAATATGCAATCCAAAAACCTGGCTGAGGCTCGTTTCTTCAGTCTTAATATTTCCTGCATTCATGATGCTTGATTCAAGAACAGAAAACTTTACTTCTGTTTTGAAATCTTCCTTTCCCCGATAGATCAGCTGTTTGAATTTTTCCCGGAGAACCCGCGACGAAAGTTCATAATTCATCAGTTGTTCCCTCGATATCTGGTATTTCAGCTCGAGAAGCCGTGTTGATATGATAGAGCGGGAAACGAAAAAGAAAAAGAACAAAAGAAAAACGAAAGCGGCAATCGGGGTAAGACGGGACAAATCAGGGAATCTCCAGAAGAATTACTGATACATCATCTTTATAATGATCAATATATCCGGTAAAATCATCCTTGATTGCATCGAGTATCTGTTTTGTAGAAAGATTTCTGGTTCTGATCAGAGTCTCCTCCACCCGATCAAGGCCAAATTGCATTTTATCCCTGTTCTTAGTTTCAACAAGACCATCAGAATAAATTAAAATCTTATCGCCGGATAACGTTTGAATGGTCCGGGACGGATACGAAAATTCTTCGTCCATCCCGAGGGGTGGTCCGTCGCTTGGCATGTGAAAAATTTCTCCAGTTTGTGGACGCACAACCAGTTGAGGATTGTGGCCTGCATTGGCATAGTGAAGTATCCCTTTGCTGTCAATTGAAATGAAAATGGATGTAGCAAAGAAAGAGGATACAAATCTTTCAGATAGAACTTTTGAAAGTTCTGACAAGGCATGGGCGGGTGTTTTAACTTTGTGCAGGATTGCTTCAAGACTCAGCAGTGTTACTGTCGTAACAAGAGCAGCCGAAACCCCGTGTCCCGATGCATCGGCAAAAAAAACTCCAATCTCATTTTTGCCGGAAGAGTCTCCGTGTAATTTACAGAATTGGTAAATATCCCCGCTCACTTCCCGTAAGGGTCTATACCAGACATCGATATTGAAATTTTCATAACCTTTCATTTTTGGAAGGAAAAGCTCCTGAACTTCTTTTCCGATCTCGAGTTCATTCTGAATTTCCTTGTTGAGTTTTGTGACTGTGTCAACAGTCTCTTCTATTTTCTCGGCCATCTGGTTGAATGAAGAACCAAGGTCATCCAGTTCATCAGGATTTTCAAATTTCCAGCCGGCACGTGCATGCAGATTCCCTCCAGCCATCTCTGCGGTCACAGATTTTAGCGCACTGACCCGCACAAAAATAACCCTGTAAAGAAAAATTCCGAACAGAAAATGAAATATTATTCCCCATGCAACAGCGAGGCCTATCTGGTAATATAATTGCTGTAGTCTCGTCCGGATAATTTCAATACTGACATTTGTTGACAGAAAAAGTTCTTCGTTTAATTTTCCCCGAAGCGGCAGGATAAAGTTCACAGAGAAATCTTTCTCATCAAATTCGAGTTTATATTTTGATTTGAACACGGAAGCGTCTTCAAGAAGATCAAGAATCCTGGCTTTCAGGCTTGCGGACACCTCCTTTTCGGAATTGCCTGTATCAGGATATTCATGCCACAGAATTCCCTTAGCATCAAATATCTGGAAGGAATTAATTCCGCTCACTTTCAATGCGGCAACGATTCCATCCAGCTGGGTATCTTTAACCTTTGTGAGTTTGAAATCTTTCAGATCGTTTACGACTGTTTTAATGATATTTTCAGAATGAAATTTGAAATTATTCAGAAGTAGATCTGACTGGTTCTCAAAGATCATGACTGAAAAAAAGATGATGTTAGCAAGTGCCAGGATGGAATATAAAATTCCGATCTGAGTGCGGATTGAGCCTTTTATTTTTTTGAGAATGGTTCCCATCTGTTATTTGCGCAAAACCAGCTGAAATGAGTATTATTTGTAGCGCTTTAATTTGTCATATATTTAATTACTATAACTTTGTTCGTCTTACTCTATATGCGCCTGTTCATTTTTATCCTGCTATTTTCGGTTTCTACGGGAGATCTGCTGGCGGATTTGATTCGTCTTAAAAATGGGAATACAGAGGAAGGATTTGTATTTTCTGATGAAGGACAATTCATCATCATCGAGAAAAACGGAAAAAAAATCAAGATTCTGAAATCAGAAATCGAAAAAGTTGATCTATCTTACACCGGAGTTCCTGCCTGCTATCGTTTAAAGAAAAATTCATCGCAACAGATGTGTGATGTCATTCTTCATTCATTTGAATCTAATAAAGTTAAATTGGCAGACGGAAAATCGCATCTGACACTGGTTGAACTGGATCTCGATGATCTGGATTCGATAGAAATCAAAAAACAATACAGGGAAGATATTTCCGATTTTTTGCCAAAGGGACTTGTATTGAATCTGATACTGAAAAAAGCACCGGTGAAAGGAAAAATTAAGTCAATTGAAAACAGGAGATTGTTAATTGAATTGGCTGACGGGAAAGAACTTTTGATAAGTGAACCGGATCTTGTTGGGTTCGAATACCGGGAGTCAGAAAATATTATTCGGTCCGGTAAAACCGCCTTCGAATTCAAATTCCTGGTTCCCGGATTGGCGCAGTATCACAGGGGATCAAAAATCAAAGGTACCGTTTTGTTTGCAATGTTCGGGATCATGTCCATTGGCGCATCGTACGAATATGAAATGGCACGAAAGTCGCTTGCAGAAAAACAAATAATTCTTCTGGGAGACACTGTATTCTATGGTACAAATATAAATAACAACAATGATTTCATTGAACATCGCAGGAATGTTGTAAGGTTGACATCTATGGTTGCAGCACTTTATTTATATCATTTATTTGATTTGTATACATATAAGAAACCGGGTGAAATTTCCTCGCCCGTGGTCAGCATCGGTTTTGACCGGTTCTCTGTGCTGAATAGTACCTATGCTTTACGCCAAACAAATATTGAATTTGCACTGACATGTTTTTTTTAAAATCCTGGTCTTTGAGCTTTCAATCTCGGATTTTGGGATTTTGCTATTCTCATTCTGAGACTCTGGGATTTGTCGAAGTTCCGACATAAGCAGACGGCTTCTGTTATTTCCTTGTATTCTATCAGTTCTGAAATTCTTTGTAATCACTAGTTCAAAAAATGAATCTATAGAATTAGAATAATTCTAAATATATGACGCTCAGAGAAAAAGAGAAAATACTCTTACAAAAAATCAAAGGCGGAGATCAGTCAGCCTACATCGAACTGGTCACTCCGTTTCGTATCCGTCTTTTTCGCAAAGCTCTATCCATGGTCAAAGATGAAGATGATGCAGAAGATATAGTCCAGGACGCGCTAATATCAGGATACAGGTCAATTGCTAACTTTCTGGCGGAAGCAGGGGTATACACCTGGCTCTATCGCATTGTTGTAAACAAGTCAAAAGACCTGCTTTTCAAGAAAAAGAAAGGCAAAGAAAAACCAATTGATGAAAATGAGAACCAATTTATTGACGAAAGACTCGGGTATGAAAAAAAATTAGAACTCTCAGACGAGTCAGCCTATCTAATAAAAAAGATCAACCAGTTGGAAGACATTTACAGGCAGGTCATTGAGCTCCGTTATTTCGAAGAAATGTCCTATTCAGAAATTGCCTCCATAGTGGGTTGCAATGTCGGGACTGTTAAAAGCCGGTTGTTCAAAGCAAAGGAATTTCTAAAACATATGATCTTAAAAGACCAGAAAGGAGAAGGTTACTTTGGCTCTTGAAACAAGTTTAATTACCTGGGTAAAATACAGGTTTGGATTATTAAATAAAGTCGAGGAGCATGATCATAGAGTGATTGAATGTTCTTTGATTAATTCCCTCACTGAATCCCGGAAATGCCTTCTATCGCATATGAAATTGTCACAGGATTTTGACAAAAAACTTCTGGAGAAATTAAAAGACGAGCGGATCGAGGAACCAACTGCTTTTGAGAAATTTTATCATGACTATCTTTCGAATAGACCTGTAAACTATTCATTTAGTGCAGCAATGGTTCTTGCTATTGTATTCATTGGCTATAATTATCGGACGAGTTCGCCCAGTCAGAATAATCAGCAGGCTGGCGTGGTAATAGAGAATACAGAATATCTGGATCGTCCTTCCAAGGCTACATTGTTTGATGAGGATGAAGAAAATTTTTTGTTGGGGGAAATCCAGAAAGATCCTGCAAATGTTTTTTTGCTGCAAAGACTTGAAAATTATTATGATCTGAACGGCAAGAAGGATCTTGCTGACCAGATTCGTCACAGAGTTGAAAAGCTTTCTAAAAAATAATAGTAAATATCTTTTAGCTTCTGTAGTAATTTTTTGCCTCATCGGAGCAGTTTTATATATTTATTTCCGTAACAATAAGTTTTTTTCTGGAAATGCATTTCCGGATTATAATGTCAGAAAAAGTGAAACAATAAATTCTTTAAATCTTGACACCGGCTTCCTTGATCAGATAAACTTGAACTGGAAAAAAAATTTCCAGGGGAAGTTGGTAAAACACTCGTTGAAGTTTTTAAACAGTATTTGTCCTATATGGATTATTGCGTCCGGGTAGGGAAAGACACTAAATTGGATGACTACGAAAAAATTTTGGCAACAACCGGTGCCCGTAAAGTTTTTTTCGGGGAAAATCTTGCTACGAAAATTTACCCATCTCGGGATTCTGAACTGGTAGAGAAATTTTTTTCCTACTCCGAACATTATCTCAGAAAGCACAGGAATGATTCAGTGCGTTCAATTAAAATTCATCTTGAGAAAGCGAGGGAAGAAATCTATGGATCAGAATATGACAGAATTAAAAATTCTGAGCCGTATGAGAAAGTAATCGCTCTGGAACTTCAGATTTATGAAAAGGAAATAAGTATCCTGACGGATTCTGAAAAAGATGGATTTGTCCGGGAATTGAAAAGAAAATTAAGATAATTAGTGATTTTGCATTGTCTTAAATCTATGAAAATTTTTCCAGAATCTGGAATATTTTTTGATCTTTCCCGGGATTTTATGAATAGTTTGTGTAAACGATATTGGATGAGCAAGCAATTCTGTCGGATCTACGCCTTCGAACGCAGCATCTAATTTCCCGGCCGTGGCCTGATCAAAGTCCATCTCGATCAACACAACGAAAAGGAATGTAGCAGTCAACCCGTGCATAGAAGCAATTAGTTTAAGTTCCGCCCAATCACCGTCATATGGCCGAAAACTCCTCCGTACCATGTTCTGACCTTTGTCCTGGAATTTTGTCTTAACAGTGCTAAAATTGGGGAGTGCTCCTGAAAGGCTCTGTAACGATTTAGAACCTGATGGAGATATTGTCGCAATTGAGTTGCATTATCAATCTTGAGATTGAGTCTATAATTGATCTTTTGCGGAATGTTAAGCGTAGACGCTGTCTCAGAAATATCCCCGAAATGAAATTCTAAAGACCATTTATTTTGCACAAAAAGCAAAGTTTCTCCCAATTTTGAATGCAAATCCATTTTTCCCCCTAAAATCAGCTTACCTGAACCGGCTTGTATATTTATTAAGGGTAAAAAATTTTCAGTTGTGACGAAAAAAACGCCCATTTCCTGAATTATTTTTCGATGTCAAATACGGGAATTCGCCTTTTGTATCAGTAAATATCCTTTGCAAAAAGAAAAGTAACTGGTATAATTTGTAAGGTAGCAACGATCGATGTAGAATATCCTGTTTTTCCTAAAACAAAAGAAGGAAGACAGTTACAGAAATTTATTGGTACGATCAGACAAGTAGGTCTGATCGTGCAAAAACCTGACAAAGGTCTATGGCAGCAAATATTCGGAGAATCCAGCTTTGTAGACCAAATGCCTTCACAAGTATTTGCGGCATTTGACAAGGAAGGTTACTACAAACTGATTGATGTAAGCAAACGTGCTGACATCATGAACGAACAGGCATTCACACTTTCCGGATTAACCAAAGGCCAGGCTAAACTCGGTAAATTGCTCAATGCAGAGGCGTTCCTTCACATTGGATATCAAAAACCATACACAGAATGTGGAGTTGAATCTAAGTTTGATGCGGGTGCAGCAGCTGCGAAAGCAATTAGCATTGCAACCGGAGCAAAAGGCGACACCGGTCCTGTAAACAAACCAACTGGTTTTCGTGCAGTTCTGATTCCTCTTGATGCAACATTGATCAACACAGAAACCGGCGCAACGATGAAATCAGTAGTTTCAAAACCATTCAAACATTTTGGTGATATTGGAATAACAAGCTGTCCGGGAGTTCTTGAATCTTTCGGAGAAGCCCTTGAAGATGCATCTAATCAAATCAAAGATAGACTTTCTCCAAAGGTGAAAACTGAAGAAATTAAGATCTTCGTAAAAGATGAAAACCCAGATGTCGCGGATCTTTTGAAAGAAGGTCTCGAAGAAGCGTCAGGCGAAACACCAAGCATGAAAAAAGCTTTCGAAAACTGGAAAAAAGCTGATGCAAAAGCAAAAGGTCAAAGCGCAGGTGCATTGAGTAATATGGGAGCATATTATTTTTCAATCGGTGACTTTGATAATGCTATCAAAAGTTTCGAAAAAGCAATGGCTGTAAAAGGTGGTGACAAAAGTTACTTCAGAGAAATGAGAAAAAAAGTTGAAGCTACTGCTGCAGTAGATACAACTGAAAAGTAAAT
>JAIOQL010000690.1 GCA_021413405.1 Leptospira sp. | reverse complement strand
TCGGTCAATTCTTTTCTTGTCCCTGAAACCGCACTGATGAATATCTTTTTACCATCTTTGTAATCATCGATACCAATATGGATCTTTTCAGCAGGGATCTTCAAATTAAAATCGAACAGAGAATCGAGTTCAATGAACGGTGAGACATAAAAATATTTTTCAACGATTTTCCGGAACCCATCCTCTTGTTTATCTTTATTTTCAAGCAAGTACGGTTTCATTTCTCCAAAGGTATTCCCAACTTCCGGTATCGCGCAGACAGGATTCCCCTGCTCATCAAAACAATAATAAAAAGAGACAGGGTTAAAGATATAGCCAAACGTCCTTGCGTTTGTTACAAGGAATATCTTTCCCTTGTTCAATTCAATTCCATTCGTTCGAAGATACTCCACAATATTCTCTTTGAGGATTGGCTTTCCGAGGTTCAAGTGATCAGAATCTCTGAATATGAACAGATTGGGTCTATTACGGCTGAACAAAATTAACGAAGAATGAAGGGCGTCGATCTCATCAAGATCTACATAGAAAAAATAGATCTTGTACACAAACCGATTTTGGATCGGCTCGAGGCGGTGATGCATTACAGTGCATTCGTACAGTGCTGAGTTCATAGATATTATTTAGTACTGTTATTCCCAGATCTTTTCTTTTGATAAAACTCTGCTCAATTCAAGCGCAGATATCAATGCGTCTTCGTGGAATCCATACTTGAAATAGCTTCCACAAAAATAGAAGGGACCTGACTCATTAAGTTTTGAAAGCTGCTTTTGTGCTTTCATTGTATCGACGGTAAAAACGGGATGTGTATAAACGATCCGTTTTAACACTGCCTGCGGATCAATGCGTCGCTCCCCGTTGATATTGACGAAATAATTTTTCTTTTTTGAAACGTGTTGAAGACTGTTCATCCAATAGATGGTTGAAGATGATAGTGTACCATTCTTATCCTGATCAATTCTATAGTTCCACGATGACCAGGCTCGTTTTGCCCTTGGCATTACGGTTTCATCTGTATGCAGTACAGCAACGTTATCTTGATACGTGAATGGTGATAACGTACTACGTTCCTGTTCTG
>JAIOQL010000689.1 GCA_021413405.1 Leptospira sp. | reverse complement strand
GAGCTTGCTCGCAGCATTGACTTCAGCTCCATATACATCCCTGTCCCCGATTTTAAGAACCTTTCCATAGCCAAGTCCGACACAAAGAAGAACCATTTCCTCATCAATTTTATCTACATTGTATTTTTTCAGAGTTTCCTGCATCCTCATTGAGCATTGAATTGCCTTTTTCGCATTTCTGAAAATAACCAGAAAACTGTCACCTTCCACCTTCAGTAGAATCCCATCATACGTCTCAATGATCGGAATCAGGAGACGTTCCGACTCATGAATAGTCTGTAGAAAATGAATGATCCCGAATTTCGCTACTCCTCTCGAAAACCCGGAAAGATCAGTGAACATAACGCACCACTCCTCACCGAACAGATCCCAGATTCTTTCGTCTATTCTCTCTTTCTCCGCCCCGGGCCTCAGGCGTTCCTCAATTAAATTTTCCAGCCTGTCTTCTGATGCACTATAACCGATTGAAGTTTTTGTTGCCATGATTGACCTCTTCTGACTTATAAATCCGGACAGGATTGTCCTGCTTAAAGTGAACTTTACAGATATACTAAAAAAACAAAAAGCATTAAAAAATATTTCTTAAGGGCGTCCGGGCGGGCTGCACCGGAGTCCGCTATCGCTCCCGTCCTCGCTTCGTTCGGACCGCTACGCGTCCTTCGCATCCCTGACGCACGGGAGCCGGGAATCATTCATTTACCGCTTTTTCCATCATCATCCAGATCACTCAAATTAACATTCAGAGCGTTTGTTGAAATCTGAATTTCCCAAAGAGATAATCCGAGGGAAACAAGAAGAAACACCAGGCTTGCAACAAAGATTCCCTTTGCGATTGCAGTTTCGTCTAACGTCAAAAGAAGCATACAAAAAACACACAGAAAAAGACTGAATACTCCCGCAAACTGCATTGCCCGGATCAGGAAAAGGCGAAGACGCAGATTAGCAATCTGCCCTAGAATTTTAGAATCCGGTTGTGTTTTATATTCAGAGTGAAGGCTCCGGATCAGGTGGGATAATGCAACAAATCTGTTTGTATATGCCAGCATCAAAAGTGAGACCGCAGGAAAAAGAAGCGCAGGAGTTGAGAGATTAAAAGAGTCTGTAAACATACCATTTCCCGTTTATTTTCAAAAAGTAAGGATTATTCAGTTCGCTTTCGAATTTTTTATTTTGACTGAATTTCAGTTTCAATTCGCAAGAGTTCGGATTTTCATAAAAAAAATCTGCCTCGATACCCTGTGAAAGTAAAAGAAGATCACGGACAGTGCGAACATCTTGGGAATTCTTCCGCTTTACAAGATGGTCGTGTTCAAAAAAAAAAGTTTTGAAATATGATTCTTCAAGAGACAACTCCCGTTCCAGTTCCGGATAGGTCCACAGTCCTTTCAAATCCAGATATATCCCTTTCTCTTTGTTCATTAATCCTGGTAAATCTTTCAAATCTTTCCGGATGATCCCTGACACAAGTTGTGTCATGATTTTCAGAATTTCTTCATTCGAATTCTGCGATGGCCTGTTTCCGATTATATATGTTTTCGATATGGATACAGGTATGTTTTCAAAAACCGTCTCATCTGATTTAATGTTTTTTGAACACCCTGAATAGAATGTGAAAGTGAGGCAGATCACCACGTATTTCCAGAAATATTTCCCTGAAAAATAATTTAACTCAAATATTTTCTGCAATAATGCCATATCAACGCAAAGATTTTTCCAGAAGATTGTCCAGATCTTTTCCATTTACTATCGTAATTTTGTCCTGATTTTCCAAGAATGCTTTTTTTGCCCCTGAGGTCAGCTCCGCAGAACCGATGATATATCCCCTGTCAACATTCAGATCACTCACCGCACTCAGGAGATCCCGAAGGAAAACATCCGAGATTTTTACACCCTTCCATTTTCGGATTCTGAAAAGACATTTCACGTCCCGATCCTGCATACTGGTTCCGATATAATTTGCTCCATCTGCTTCCTGGTATGGAATTTCACGGGTAACACGGTAATTGAGAGCCATGATCATTCTTGTGCAAGTATTCTTGAAAGCGTTTCCTTTTAGTGAATTGAATCTTGTAAGTTTATCAACTCCTATAAGATTGAGCTGGTTTGTAATTTTTTTCCCGTCTTCTCCAACAATTCCTCGGATATTAAAACT
>JAIOQL010000688.1 GCA_021413405.1 Leptospira sp. | reverse complement strand
ATTTCAAATTTGAAAGCCTTTGTCTGTTTAGTATCCAGAACCAGATCTGGTTTAGACGCACAGTTTCCTGTCATCGCTGCAACAATGAATAAATATGTAAGTAATTTTAATCCCTTCATGATTAGCTTGTCCTGTAAAAGTTTCTTTGTATCAATAGTATCACATTCAGGAAATTGAACATCGGCCATTTGGCCTATATTCGAAAATTTTACCTATTCCCGTATTTATCTTTTAATCTTTCTCTCAATTTTTTCTGAAATTTTCTTTCTTTTAATTTTCGATCAATCTTTTTTTTCTCATCCGTCCGGGATTCCAGAAATGACAACTCCCTTTTCATTTTTTGAAAGTTGTTTAAACGATTCTGATCAAGGTCCCCATCTTCTATTGCAATTCTTACTGCACAGCCGGGCTCAGAATTGTGCGAACAATCTTTGTAATAACAATTTGACGAGAGATCATTTATATCCCGGAAAGAATCTGAGAGGCCTGATTCGGAATCCCACAATTGAAGTTCCCTGAGACCCGGGTTGTCTATAACCAGTCCACCGGATTTAAGGAGGATCATTTGCCTTCTTGTCGTTGTGTGACGTCCTCTGGAATCGTTTTCTCTTACTTCCCTTGTTTTAAATTCATTTGATTCTATAAGATTATTTATGATAGTTGATTTTCCGGCACCGGAAGATCCTACGAATGCTGCAGTGATTCCATCTGTGAAAAAGGTTTTTAATCTTTCATATCCTGACAGCGTCAATGAATTCAGGCAAACAATTGGCGTGTTGATTGCAACAGATTGAACTTCTTCTAGTTTAATCTCGAGATCGCTGCATAGATCTGTTTTATTCAGGATGATCACCGGTTCTGTTCTATTTTCGCGGGCCATTGCCAAATACCGCTCTATGCGCCGGAGATTATAGTTTCCGTCGAGCCCGGTTACAATTAGTACGAGGTCAATATTTGCACAAATTATCTGTTCTTCGGATTTTTCGCCGGGGTTTTTTCTGGAAATCCACGATTTTCTCGGCAGGAGAATATGTATGATTCCTTTGCGGTCATTGTCATAAGGAGAAATCAATACCCAGTCACCGACAGATGGAAAATCGCTTTTACTTTCCGTATTAAAAAGAAATTTTCCCGACAACTCAGAGATAATTTCTCCTTTTTCAGTCATCACATTGAAATAATTTTTGTTTTCTGAAAAAACGCGGCCGGGAAGCAGATCTATTTTATTGTATTTATTAGCTTCTGCTTCTAAGCGTTCATTGAAACCGAGAGAGTATAGGTATGAATTCATTGTCTGATCCTTAAGTAATTTTGGAAAATTTTTGGGCAGTAGAAAAATTTGCCCGGATATTTTTTAAATCAGACAATCATATTCGAGATATAAGTCTCAAACTAAATAAAAAATTTGTCAACTGGAAAAAGATAAGATTTCTATTTCATGGGGAGCCGGAACTCCTCAGCCATTTTTATTCTGTCTATCGTCACGGGATGTGAATAGTAAAATTTAACAGCAATCGGATGCGGGTTTAGTCTTGATTTATTGTCGCGGGCCAGTCTGATTTCTGCAGTCATTGCAGCTTTTGGATTCTTTGTGAGTTCAAGAGAAAACAGATCTGCGTCACTTTCAAATTTCCGGCTCAGACCATTATCAAGAGGAGAAAGCGCAAAATTGAATAAACCAAAAATCAGAAGTATGAATGGAATTGCGGCAGGGGAGTAAATTTCACTGAAATGAAATTGTCCTGATTTGATAGCGAGATCAGAAAGCCTCTTTATTAAGAGGCAAAAAAAGAAAAAAACTGCTGTAGAAAGGAAAAGCTGAATCAGAACATGTCCTTTTTTCCAGTGCCCGATTTCGTGACCAAGTATGCTCATCAGTTCTGCATCCGAATTGGTCTTGATAAGAGTATCATAGAGGGAAATTTTCTTCTGATTTCCCCATCCTGTAAAATAGGCGTTTGTGTGACCGGAATACCTGCTTTCGTTTATAATTGATATGCTTTGGATTTCAATTTTAGCATCGGCGCATAACGCAATTATTTTATTTTTGAGTGGCCCGTCCGGGATAGGGTTTACTTCATAGAAAATAGGTGTAATGATTTCCGGGAAAATTACGGAAGCCATGAGTCCGAAGAGCAGCGCACTTACTGATAAAATGGGGATCCATCTTTTTGGAAAAATTTTTATGGTAAGAAGGGCTGAAGTAGCAACCGGGAGTGTTATTGCGATGGTAACCAGTTTTGCCTTGAATGTAAAGAATAGCCAATCTGCTATTGTCATTTTTGAAAACCCATGTTCATGTTCGATGATGTAGTCGAAGTAGAAATTAAATGGAAGGGTAATTGCCAGTTTTAGCAGGAAATACAGAAATATAAAAATCGGGATTGTAACTGCCAGGTGTCTTCGTGAGATTTTTGCACAAAAGGATTCCATTTTTCCCGATAACGATGAAAATGCAAATAGACCAAGAAATACAAAATTTATTATTGAGGAAATAATTCCGATTTCAAAACCGCTACGGTCATAGTCTTCACCTGCTCTGATGTCTTCTTCCGTAAAATATTTGAGTATCTGGTTTCGCCATTCAGGAGAGTCGTTTCCTATATAAGAGAGATAATTCAACAGAATTGATGCTGCAATCTCGAGAAGAAAGAGAAGCAGGAGAATATAGCGCAAAGAAAATTTCATAAGTAACAGGTGTTTTCTTCCGTCGTTGGGAACAATACATTTTTGATGCTGCTATTTTCCTAGGTCGACCATATTTCCTTGCACCGGAAAATTATACCAAGACGGATATATAGAAAAATCTCCAATTTAATAATGAGTCGTATGAAATTTTAATAGATCCAGGCGGAATTAATTCCAATACGATTCATCTTCGGATTCGATATTTGATTTTCCGATGAACCTGGGCGGGAATTATGCTGCGTACGAAGATTCGCGAGGAAAATTCGGAGATCGTTGGGGGAACTCCACGATCATAAAATTTTTCTGCGAGCAGTTCCCCCCAACCAGCGATGTCCAAAACCAGTAGCAATGTAAACAGCCCGGTCTTTGAAAGACCAAGGTAATCTGACAGAGTATCAAATTGAATCCAGTCCTGATTGGATGGATTGAAATTCCTCTTGACCAGGTCATTTCCGGGATCCTGAAAACGCTTTTTCACCGATTCCCGTTTTCCCAAGCCCCCGGACATTATCAAAAAACTGTATCGTCTGATCAGAAAATGAAAATAGATTTCTCTACTTGTTTTTTCCGTGCGTTCTTTAAAATCCTGGAGAAATCGTTGTGGTACCAGAAGGGATGATTGTGTTCGTGGATGTTCTATTGGATAAAGCAACATGTTAACCTACCTTAATGAAGTAACACTCGATTTTCATTCCAAATCTTAGTGCTCAATTATATCAGGTAAAGAAAGTTCGAATAGGATCGTTGTTTTCGCAAAAAAATACTCTGATATTGACTTTTTTTCGGAAAGACGTTTTGAAAGGGCGATCCATGTGAAATAGAAGAAATTCGTTGCATCTTTCCGGCCATTTTCTGCGGCAGGGATGCTTAGGGCATGGTCGCTCGCGACCGAGAGGGAATCCGCGAGCCCGTTGCAGCCCGGCAGCCGCCCATACCCGGGATTTGAATTTAAATTCCTCAGGAAAACGGAAAAAACTGATTCGTAAAAAGAGCTTTTTATCCGAATATATGAATAGCACAAAGCAGGATAATTGACTATGAAACCGTTAAAACTACTCTTTTTAATTAATTTTACAGCTCTACTATTATCATTTATTGGAAATTGTTCCACGGTTATTGTTAGATCTTGGGATCCGCCGCATAAAAGCAAACCAGTTGACCGGGTAAGAGTGCTTCTGGGGAAATCAAATAGTGACATAACTTTAAAGACGGATGGAATGATAAAAGTTTATGATGTCAATGATCTCATCATCAAAAAAGCAATCGATTCAATCACTATTGATTCCCAGAATCTCCGTGCAAAAATCCGGCTTAGTTTTGAAAAAAATGAATTTAATTTTAAGGGAATCAGTTACAGGGGAACTGCCGAAATCATTCCGGATTCAAACGGTGCGATGGTTGTCAACATTGTGCCTCTCGAAACCTATCTGATCGCAGTTGTTCCTTCGGAAATGCCTGCAAATTGGCCTGAAGAAGCTTTGAAGGCACAGGCAGTTTGTGCAAGAACTTACGTCGTCAATGAGATATTGAATTCAGGAAATCGTCCTTATGATGTGGATGCGACTACAAATTCCCAGGTTTATGGAGGGATGGAGAAAGAAAATCCACGTTCCGATAAGGCTGTGAATGAAACCAAGGGGATTCTTGCGGTCTTTGACGGATATCCAATCAAATCATTCTTTCACAGCAATAGCGGCGGTGTAACCGAAAAACCAGAAAACGTCTGGGGTGGTGAAAGACTGGAATATCTTGCATCAGTGAAAGACGATTATTCCAAAACAGCCAAGAATTTTGCATGGAAAGAAACTATTCCGAAAAATTCCATGAACGAAAAACTTTCGTCTCTTGGTGTCGGGGATATCAGGGATATTCAGGTTCTGGGAAGAACTCCGTCCGGTAGAGTTGACCTGCTTGAAATAGACGGTTCTGAAAAATCGGTGAAAGTGAAAGGGAATGATTTCCGGAAACTCATCGGACAGACTGTGGTAAAATCTCTTCGTTTCGGAATCAAGAAGGACGTGGACGGTTTTTTCATAAAGGGTCTCGGATTTGGTCATGGGGTTGGAATGAGCCAGTGGGGAAGTTATGGTATGGCCAGGGAGAATTATTCTTACACAGATATATTACAGTATTATTTTAAAGGAATTGATCTCGCGAGAGTTATTGAGAAATAATTCTTAATCAGCTTCAGTCAGATCCTGGAGCATTACGCCTAACGTACCATAAAGAATGCAAAGAGCCGTAACGATCACGATTGAATTCGTAGAATAGATTTTTGAGGTAAATAACCTTCTTTCGGCTTCCATTCCTAACAGGAAAATTGGCATCGATAGCGGAATCAGCAGCAATGGCAGGATCATTTCTTTCAGCCTGGTCGAAAAACTGAGCAGGCTGAGTGAAACGCCCAGAAATGTAAGTGCGAGGCCTCCGGGCAGAAAAAAAATTAGATTGTCGCCTAACGCAGAAACATTCAGTTTGAACGACTCAAAGAAGATACTGAATAGCAAAATTTCAACCATCTGAAGAATTGCGATTACCGAAAAAATCACAACACTTTTACAAAGATAAAATGCCGCTCCTGGAATTAGAACCAGGTTGATCCTGTAGGCACCTGATTCACGTTCTTCCCAAATTGACTGGCTGATAAGTACAAACGAAATAATGAATAATACCGCCCACTTGAGACCGATGAGCGTTGTCTGGTCGATTTTTGCCGTTTTTTCAAGAGCATAATGAAAAATGAAAATGAGAGAGAGCATGAGGACAAACATCGAAAGGATTCCATTTTTTGCCCTTCCGATTATGAGAAACTCTTTTTTCAGTAATGTTCCGATCATGTTTTTAATTCTCCATTTTTCAGGTGGAGCTCGAATTCGCAGATCGGCCGGAGAAAATCCGGATCATGAGTAACGATGATCATTGATGCATTCCTTTTTTGTTCTGCAATAATTGTGAAAAGAGATTCAGAAGATTTCTGGTCGAGACCGCTAAATGGCTCATCGAGAAGGATCAGGTCCGGATTTCCTGATAGGGCGCATATTATTCCGGCCTTCTGTTTCATCCCGCTTGAAAATGTGCTTACCCTGTCATGAAGACGGCTCTTCAGTCCGAAAATTTCTACGAGTTCCCTGGCTGGCTCAATAAATGATTCTGCTCCATATATTCCTGAAAAGTAACTTATATTCTCCTTCAATGTCAGGGTTGAATAAATTCCCGGGTCATGCCCGAGGTAAGCAATTCTTCCATTTAAAAGTTTTCCGGAAGGTTTAAATGCTATTTTGTTTTTCCTGTGACTGAAAATCTGTTTGAGTAATGTGGACTTTCCCGATCCATTTTCTCCCAAAAGGAGGCAGAGGTTATTTTCCCGGATCGAAAAGGAAACGTTTATGAGAATTTTTTTATATCCGATATTATAAGAAAGGCTTTCGCATTTCAGGATAATACTTCCATTGGCTGGTAAATTGTTTTTCAACTCTGGTAACGTGATTCATCGTTTAAAAAGACTCATGTTTTTACAATTTATATTTTTGATTCTATTGCTGTCCGTTTCTGTTTCCGCGCAAACGACGATAAACGGGAAACAATACAAGGATCTTTTGTGGGGGAAGGAGCAGGAATTTGATGTCACTGATTTCCCGGATGGAAGTTTTTACAAAACCCCTTCAGATTTCATTGGAACATCCGGAAAACTCTGGAAGGGACCGCCGCCGCCATCGAATGGAACTTTTTCCTACAGGGATGAATTGGTTACGAACTCCGGCGAGTTTAACAATAAAGCATTAGAGCTGATTGAAACAGGCGATCTTAAAAATCGGGACATAGCGATTGATATGCTGGAGAAAGCAGTACGGTTCGACCCTCACTTCTTTCCTTTCCGTTACAATCTTGGCAGACTTTACCAGTTGAAAAGTTTCTACGAAAAAGCGGCCAGGCAATTTGAATATGCTGTTTCCGAGGTTCCGGAATTTTACAGGACATACATCCACATCGGAAAAATGTATGAATTGCAGAACCAGCCTGACTACGCAGTGCAAATGTATAAGCAGGCTGCACGACTCAACAGGTTTAACATAGAAGCACTGATTTTTCTCGGCGAGCATTTCCTTGATGGTGGACTCAAGAACAGGGCTGCCTATTATTTTAAAACAGCTCTCC
>JAIOQL010000687.1 GCA_021413405.1 Leptospira sp. | reverse complement strand
AAATCAATCAGGATCTTTGATAAAAATGGTTTCCAGATTGGAGAATTTAACAGGAAAAATTTTAGGCCAATCAGATCTGACAATTTGCTTTTACACGCTAATCTGGTGTGGGCTGTTTTGTCTGCCGAAGACAGAAATTTTTTTTCCCATCCGGGAGTAAGCTACACTGCTCTTTTTCGTGCAATGTTCTACAATCTTACAGAAATGAGAATCTCACAAGGGGGAAGTACAATCACACAGCAACTCGCTAAGCTGTCCCTTAATTTGAGAAAACGGAATATAAGCACGAAACTTGCGGAACTTTACTGCGCATTTTATATTGAGCAGAATTTTAATAAAAATACTATTCTTGCGATGTATCTGAACCGGATTTTTCTGGGAGAAGGAAATACCGGAATGGAAGAAGCTTCCCGGTATTATTTCAACAAAGAAGCGCAAAATCTTTCGTATGCAGAAGCAGCCATGCTTGCAGGAATTATTCCGGCCCCGTCTGTCTACAACCCTGTAAAGAATCTGAAAACAGCACTCTCGCGACAAAAGAAAATCCTACAGGCAATGGCTGAAAGCCGGGATATAAATCCTGAAAAAGAAAAAATCCCTGGAGATTTTGAAAAGAGAATCCCGGGGCTGATCCGGGGCTTTGAAAAAAAATACCGGGTCAGAGAAATAAAAACAAAAAACGGCACGTCTACTTTAAGCGACATTGGCATTTATGGTCATTCAAAAGATTTCCGGATCAACCTTGCACCAGGTTTTAATGAGAAAATCCGGCAGCTGGTGTTCGAAAAATTTTCCAATGAAGAACTCGAATCCAGTGGTCTGAATGTATATACAACTCTTGATTTCGCGAAACAGACTATCGCAGAGAAAGCATTAAAAAAAGGACTCGCTTCAGTTAGAGCCGGCCTAAGAAACAAAAGATCGGACTACGCAAGAAGAGGAAAAATGAAAGAAGTGGTCGAGGAAGATGAAATTATTTCCTCTATGCAGGGAAGTTTCATTTCTCTCAATCCACAAAACGGACAAATTGAGGTTTATTGCGGTGAAAATGCGGACGAGATTTTCAGACAGCCTGGATCTGCAATCAAAGGGATTATTTATGCTTTGGCACTTGAAAGAAAAATCATCACCCCGATCAGCATGGTCAGAGACGAAAAAATAAACATTTCAGGATATTCCCCAAATAACTGGTATAGATCTTTCCGTGGGGAAATAACGGTGCGTCAGGCGGTAGCTCAATCTGTAAACACCGTACCTGTTAAACTTTTGAAAGAAATCGGAATCAATTTTTTTCTGGAAAAACTTTCCAGGATCATTTCTGTTCCCTATTCCGACCTGACAATACGGTTTAACCGGAACCTGTCTCTCGCTCTCGGTTCCGGAGAAATGAGTCCTGTCGAACTTGGACTCGTCTATGCTACAATTGCAAACGGCGGATACAATATCAGGCCGGCGAAAATCAACCGGATTACGGATTCAAATGGGGTTGAACTTTTGAAAGAAAATGAATCCACAGGAATTGAAGAAATTATCGATCCGGTAGCCTGTGCAATGACAGTGAATCTTCTCGAATCAATATTCCAGGAGGGAGGAACATTTCCGGTTAAATTGAATAATCCGTTTCCGATTGCAGGAAAAAGTGGAACAGTTCAGTCCCCAAAGCAGGCTGCAATCAAATGGGGATCCCGGAAAGGAATTAGAGATTCCTGGTTTGCCGGAATTTTACCGGGAAGCGTAAGCATTGTATGGATCGGAAACAAGGAGGGAGCACCGTTTCCCGGCTCAGGATCTAAAACGAGTGGTTCCGTCTGGCTGCAATATGCTTTAGGTGTTAGAGATAAATTCGGAATTGAGAATGCAATGATCCCCGAAATTAAGAAGGAATATGCAAAAGCTGATATTTGTGCAGAGAATGGAAAACTTCTCTCACCCGGAACTCCCTGCAAAGTTCCGCTTTATGGACAATATTTCTACAAAGGTTCTGAACCCAAAAAACAGGACACTGAAAAGAAAACTGTCTCACAGGAGATTCAGGATTCAGGTGAAGAGATGGTAATCTTCCCGGACGAAAATCATGAAACAGAGTCAGAAGAACCGGGACTAAATGAGGATCGGAGATAAAGAGAGCCAGCAAAATACTGACTCAATGTGAGATCCTGGGCTACTCATGGGAGACTTTCGGCAGGCAGGAAATATACTTCCAGCTTCGGTGTCGCATAACGCACAATAAAGAAAAGTAAAGGAGTCCGCTTCTGCGAGAGGGATCGACTCGCGTCACAAAAATTGTGAACACAATTTTTTGACGGGAGAGGAGAGCCCGGCCCGGCAAACAGAGAGCATTGCCAGATGACGTAGAATTTCCAGGGACTCGCCCGGAGGAACTCGCACAAGTAAGTTTTAAATTCTTACAAAAAAGGAATTATTCCCGGAAACGAATCTGCGTTTTCTGACAGTATAAAATTCTCATGATTGGACCAAAGAAAAATCCATGGGGCCTCCCGCGAAATTTTTTCGGTTATGCGGGCACTATCGGATGGTAAAACTCCACTGAAGCCCTCACTTGCATTTAAAATAAACTCATCGACATCCGGATTTTTATAAAAAGAACGGTTGCCGCCATTCCCAAAATTCTTTGAATTAAAAAGAGGATCAATGTAGTTCATCGGAGAAGCGTAGTCGATATACCATGTAAGCAGTGTCAGATCACCTTTCCCTTCACCATTTTCTTTGTACAGACCTGCTTTTTCCATAGGGTGTATCCTGACCCTGAGTCCTGAATTTTTCAGATCCTGGGCAATTGCAAGAGAGATTGCCCGGTTCTCATCATCTGAACGCATACGGAAATCGATTTCATTTTTTGTGATTTCAGGAAAACATTTCGACCTGGAAATAAGTTCCTTTGCCAGACCTGGATCATATGTGTATGGCTGTGGACGGGGTTTCCCGAACACCTGGTATTGATATTCCGGAGGGAGAAAAGCATATGTCTCATCTGCAGTTTTCTCCAATATTTTTGAAATTATGAGTTTACGGTTTATTGATACGTTAAGCGCTTTCCTGAATTGGTCATCAAAACATTTGTTTGTATTGTTTATTGCAATGTATTGAACAGATTGTCCCTTTTGGGTATAAATTTTTGATCTTCTGACAACAGGATGATTCAGCAGAAATACCGGGAGTTTCATTACATCGATTGAGTTTTTTTGAAAAAGGAAAATAGCCGTAGAAAATTGGGGGAGAACTTTCAGTTCAATTTTTTCAGGTAGACCGGTGCAAACGCAATTTGGATTCTGGCGCAGCACAATCCTGAGATTCCTTTCCCATTGTTCAAGGGCAAAATCGCCATACGAAATGAAGGTGGATGATATCGAATGGCCTTTCGCATCATATATTGATGCAAAAGAAAGAGAAAGGAGTTCCAGGGCTTTGCTGCTCTTCCGCTTAATGTAAATTTCCAGCTCATTTTTAGAAATTTTTTTCAAATGATCGATGAACTGGTATTCTGATTTGCGGGGGCCGCTCTCGCTACGAAGTCGGTTGAGTGAGTAAATGACGTCTTCCGGAGAAAGGAGCCTTCCTTCCGGAGAAAATGAATGCTTCAGTTTTATTCTAAGGGCCGGCAGGCCATTTAAATTTTTCCATGCATAATGTTCAGCCAGATCACCTGTAATTTTCCCGCCGGCCTCTATCCGAAAAAGTCTCCGGAAAACCATAGAATTGAGCTTTCGCGAAGAAAGGTCAGTGGTAAAGAGGGGATCCATTGTTCCTGCATCCGAGGGCAATGCGATCGAAACAACCGAAATCCTTTCTTCCCGATTTTTGTAATCGCAAAAAGTGAGGGACAATATGCAAAGACACAGTAAGAAGGTATTCATAGAGCTTTAGATGAAAATATACAAAAGAATTTTCCAGTATGCCGCAAAATATAAATTCAGGTTTATTTCCGGGATATTACTATCATTCCTTGTTTCAGTTTTCAACGGTGCATCCCTAACAAGCCTTATTCCGATATTCGATTCCATAGGAACAGGAGAAAATTATAAATTTCAGTTTTCTCTTACAAAAAGAGATAAGGCGATTCTTCAAAAATTTACCAAAAAAGAACCTATGTCGCGAATCGAAGAGGCCGAGCTTAAACTGGCTGAAACCAAAACGGTTCTCAATCAAAAGTTCCAGAAAATGAAACCTGAAGAAATTGTTTTTCTTTTTTGCTCTCTCGTTTTCCCCGTTTATCTTTTGAAATTATTATGCCTTGCCGGGACAGTCTATTTCATAAATTCCACTGGTTACCTGGCGATCAGGGATATCCGGTCCGAGTTGTACCAGAAAATGCAGATACTACCGTTGAATTATTTTGTAAAAGAGAAAACGGGGATCATCATGAGCCGGGTGATAAACGATGTAGATGCTCTTGCGAAGGTCATCAGCTCCGATCTGAAGGATGCAATTAATGATTTTTTTTACATTGTGACCCATCTACTGATTCTGTTCTTCCTGAGCTGGAAAATGTTCCTTGTAGTGTTTATTG
>JAIOQL010000686.1 GCA_021413405.1 Leptospira sp. | reverse complement strand
AAAACCGGGATATAACGGAAAGCATACGTTATGCGAAAACGATACAGCAATCGATCCTGCCCAGTAAAGAACTGATTCAATGGGCTCTTCCGGAATCTTTCATATTATTCAAGCCCCGGGACGTGGTTAGTGGAGATTTCTACTGGTTTCTGGAAAAGAAAATTTCAACCGGTTCTTCGGAAGAAACTATTGTCGTGCTGGCTGCTGCTGATTGCACGGGTCATGGCGTTCCAGGAGCGTTCATGTCAATGATCGGAAATAGCCTTCTCAATGATATTGTCAACGCACGAGGAATAATTCAACCTGATGAAATCCTGAATCAGTTGCATAAAGGAGTTCGTTTTTCTCTAAACCAGGACATGACTGACAGTCGCGATGGAATGGATGTAGCATTATGCACAATTTTCCGGGACAGGAATTATTTGAAATATGCAGGTGCGATGAATTCTCTTTATTATATCCAGAATGGTGAGTTGACTGAAATAAAAGCTGACAGAAGATCGATTGGCGGGAGTCAAAAAGAAGATCAGAGAATTTTTACGAGACATGTCATAGAAATCGCCCGGCCAACAACCTTGTATCTGACTACTGACGGATATCTCGATCAGTTTAGCGGAACTGATCATCGCAAATTTATGTCAAAAAGATTCAAGGAACTGCTTCTTGAAATTCATAAGCTTCCAATGAGCGAGCAGAAAGTATTGTTTGATACAAAAATAAATAACTGGATGAAGGGCTGTGATCAGATAGATGATATTCTGGTTATCGGAGTAAAACTATATTGAAAATGGAATTGACAGGGAAATTTTTTTGCACTGAAGAAAAGTTAGAGGCGCCTGTTAATTTTTGCAAAGAACTTCTAAGGACAGGGAATGTTCAATATCCAATTTTCCTCCTGAATGGGGAAATGGGATCAGGAAAAACTACTTTTGTTTCTTCATTTGTCAAAAGTATCTCTCCATCAGTCACTGTGAACTCTCCAACATATACGCTGATGAATGAATACCGCTCAAAAGAGCACCTGTTTTATCATTTTGATCTCTATAGAATTTTAGAAGAACGGGAACTGGAGAATTTGGGTTTCGAAGAGATTTGGGGAAAAAGAGGAATTTGTTTTATTGAATGGTGGAAAGTGGCTGAAAAATATTTCCATGACAAAAACTCTATATCAATTGAGCTCGAACATATTTCCTTG
>JAIOQL010000640.1 GCA_021413405.1 Leptospira sp. | reverse complement strand
GTACGGCCCCTGATTCAAAGTTGGGATATAAAAAGAAGGAAGCGGATCCGGAGATCCGGACGTACCTGTCGTCGCAGGGGTATTCCCGTGATTATGAACCGTTCCTGCACCAGCACCGGTTGTTGTTGAAATTGTAGGGTTGTACTGGATGCCAAATAAATATTTATATGGATCCACGGAATGACTCCCATTGTATAAAGTGTTCATATCCATTTGCATATACATATAGTCGATCATCCAGTCGTTTGAATTCATAACATGCGGAACCATAAGCCCAGCGGGGGTATTCATGGGTTGACTGATATGGTCATGATCATTTTTTTCCCGGGATTTCCCCTGATCAGATTCAATCCCTTCAGTATGATGATGCAAAGGAACCCCTTTTTTATCCGGAGAATCCAAACCCGGAGCGGACTCCTGCATCTGTTTTTTTTCTGATCCCCTTTTTTCATCCGGATTAGTATCCTGAGCAAATTGCGAAGTATTTAGAGATGCATATAATACAAAAAGAATTATTGGAAGATATCTTATTTTTGAACGGTTTTTACAGATGATTGAATTAATGCACATTTGTTTTCCTTTGATTGTATTCGGAATCTTTTCTAAGGACTCGATCCACCGGCTATCCAGCAATAAACTGCCTGTCGGATCAATGAATTTGAATTTCCCACCATAGCGCCAGTAGTGATAGCGGTATACATCCTGCTGGCACATGGATTTCCAGGAATAGTAAATCCCTTCGCAGAATTGTAATCTGAAATATCAAGCCCCGCCTGCTGAGACACATTTGTATGACAACCGGAAGTAGCGCAACTCCCGGTAGTTCCAGCAACAGCTAAAGTATTGAATGATGGAGTGGATGCGCAAGAAAAGGAAACAGTCGAAGAACATGTGGTTGACGTCGTTGTTGCCGGTACGTTGGACATCAATCTCAATAGAGCTGCAACATAAACAACGTCCCTGTTGTGTGTTGATTTTTTTTCTTCATAAAAAGAACAGCTGCAAAAAATCATAAAAAATAAAAATACATTCTTTTTCATTCATTCCTCCGCTATTCAATGCATCCGGATTTTTCGGAACAACCCGGATGCATTAAATCTTTTCAAATTACTCTCAGTGAGTGTGGGTTGGTGCAGATCCGAGCGTATAAAAATGAGCGTTATTGAAGCTCCCACCAAGATTCAAGGTTTGTGATACACTATTTGTCATTGAATCCACAGTGTAGAGGTTCCCATCCCCACTTGGGACAAAAACATGAGTCATCGATCCATGATTCATACTTGCAAGGTGCCTATTTCCTGAATTTGCGTTACCAACTGTAATCTGGGAAATTAAAGTCAGAGCCGGTAACGCCGATGAATCATAAACAAGAAGAACGTTTTGTTTGAGATTTGTAACCTGGTTACCGGATCCCGCTTGCGCCGATGCAACATAGAGCCTGTTTCCATCATCACTAAACATTGCGTGATCAGGACTGACATCGGAAACATCAACGGTACTCAACGCATTCGTAGATACATTTAGAATCGTAACTTTTCCAATCACATGATTTGAATCTGTAGTTGTATCTTTTCCAGGAATTGCAATGTATTGTCCGGAGGGAGAGGAGGCGGACGGTCCGGATTTTGAAGTGCTGATAGTTTGAGTGTTGAGACTTCCAGGATCGATCGAAACAACTGTTCCCGCAGTTTGGGCCGAAGCATAAACTTTGCCGGATACCGATGAATAACTGAAACCGTGTGGACCAGCTCCCGCACCCAAACTCAATGTACTGATCACAGTCAGATATGTTCCACTTGAAGGATCATTGTCAATTACTGAAACAGTGCTATCTGTAATACTGCTCACAAATGCCCGCTTCGGACTCGATGTAAAAATGGCCTTGTGATGCCCTTTTCCAACACATAAATGTTTGATAAGAGTGCCGGAATCATTTGCGGCGGCCCCTTTTGCCCCATCCTGAATGATTGTGACTGATCCGACGGCTGATCCGTTACAGGCTGCATTCACATTGTCCACTCCGTTATTCCCGTCATTCATAACCCAGATTTTTCCTGCCGGATCCTGATATATATGAACAGGACGGCTTCCTGTATCAATATATTTCAAAAAGTCTGCCCCGGAGGAAGTGACATTGAACACTGCGGTTTTATTTGAATTTGTCAAATTTGCAAATAAATGGTTATTTGCGGTTCCCGTAGCATCACCCGGATTTGTCTCCAGTGTGATATTTGAAACAAATGTGTTAACACCATTGCGATGATTTACAACACTCAAAAACGGCTTAGTTGTATCCAGATTTGGAACAAACAGAATCGTTGCCGGCGGGGTATTCAATACCGAAAGAAGGGCAAGCATTATGCCATTACTTTTATTTGCATTCGACTTTTCGTTTCCGGGAAGTGTAAAGCTACATTCTACCGTAATTAAAATTGAAATAAAAAATACTGATCTGATTATTGTCTTCATAAATTTCTCCTAAATTGTTCCGGTTATTATGACTCCGGATTCATTGATTTATCAGAGATTATCTGTGCTATGACGCGATGTCGCATATCGCACAAAAGAATCCCGCTGCATGAAATTTTAGCAGGGAGAAATTTTGGGAGGTTTGATCAGACCCGGATCATGCAATGAACCGGACATGAGAAATCTGACATTGAAAATATCTGAATAGAGAATTACTCCGAATATGGATTCGGTTGCTGATCCGAGTGTGTAAAACGCTGTTACCTGGGGAAAAATAGTTTCAAATGATTTCTTTGATTTTTTGCAAGCGCATAAATGGACTTCTCCGGACTTCGCCTTGTGACAATCAGGAAGGTTCAATTCGCCCGCCGTCACCTTTATTCCGGAACGGTTCTTATTGCGAAATTCATTGTCTTCCCTGTTTTGCCTATGAGATGGATGAATTTCTTTTTTCGAACTGTGATTACACGAACAATACATCGCCTGCTCGTTCAGCATACACGCAAAAAGCCCGCTCCCAAAAAGAGCAGATTGAACAAAAATTGCGATGGAAAGAAAATATACTATCACTGATCTTAATATTTTCATAAATTCCGAAATCACTCAAGCAGCGTATCACAATATTCATTTCTTGTCAAGAATACGTATTTCATAGAATTCATTGATATTTCTCACCCACCGGAAAATTGTCAGACTACAACGCGACAGCGATCGAACATGTCACATTTTCCTAAGAAAATAGA
>JAIOQL010000639.1 GCA_021413405.1 Leptospira sp. | reverse complement strand
GAAAATATTACTGGCGTCTCAGTGTCAGGGGCGGAATCCCCGGAACAGAATCAGTGAGTGCTGTCCGTTCTTTTTCAGTCGCAGAAGAAAAAAAGATCACGGAACCTGAAAAAATTGTTCCGGATGAAAACAGGAAAATATCCGGGGAACCGGAAAAAATTTCTTTGATTTCCCCGAAAAATAATGCAATCATCGATATGTCAAAGAATGATTTCGTATTTTTCAGGTGGAGCGAAAACAGGAATGCAACGGAATATACTTTCCGTTTATTTCTGGATTCATCGAAACGGAAACTGCTGCATGAAGAAAAACTGAAAACAAATGATCTGAAATTTTCGGATCTCAGTAAATTGGACAAGGGTAATTTTAGCTGGGAAGTTGAAGCAAAAATAAAATCTCCGGAAGGAGAAATGAAATCTATCTCTGGTTCGGGAAAATTCAGGATTATTTTGAGTGAAGATCTCAAGAGCCCGGAATTTCAGACTCAATAAAAAAAATGGAATCAATAACGCATGTTGCGCAATAAAATAAAATGTCATTTTGAGCGGGAACGCCCTGTGAGAATCTCAGTTCCGGGAAAATATTTTTTCTTGGAAATTGCGGGCTGTCTGGTTTTATTATTCCTGGTTCTGGATTTCGGAAGCTTAAAGGCGGAAACGAATCCCCCGGAAAATCCCCAGGAATTTTCAATCAAATGGGGACCGGTCACCGGGAACAGGGGCTATCTTGTTCATATAAAAAATAGTTCTTCTGGAGAAGTCGTAGAAAAATCAGTAACTGAAAACGAATTAAGAATGAAAATTATTCCGGGAAAATATTCCATCCGTGTATCTGCTATAAATAAATTTGGTAAACCAGCGGCATGGTCTTCCTGGAGAGATGTTTCAGTTACCGCAAGAGAACAACTACAGGTTTTCGATTTATCGAAGAAAGAACAAAGCGAGGAAAAGGTTGTACAATCCATTCCCCCGACTAAGAAAGCATTCTGGAAATATCTTCTTCCAGGACTGATCCAGTATGAAGAGGGAAATAAGATCCGGGCCACAGGTTACTGGGTTCTGATGAGCGGGATGGCGGGAACTGCATTTTCAGAGAGCCGGAAAGCGGATACTATTGCAGAAGATGCCGGGAGAAAACAGAACCTGGTTCTGTTATTTATTCAACAGAACACCCTGGCAACCGGACTGGTAGCAAGGGAATCCTGGAAACATCCGGAAGAACAGTATCACCGGCACATTCAAAACAGGAATACTGCAGGAGCAGGAATTCTTTTTTTATATCTTTTGCATTTTGCAGATTTGTACTTTTTTTCAGGAACCAAAAATCAGACGAGTGGTATTGATCTCCGGATGGAATTTCCTTTTGGAAGACAAACTGATTTTTCGTCATGGGGAATTTCCGGAGAAATCAGGTATACGATTTCTTTTTAATGAATGGAAATGTATTTCTATTGACTCACTGGTTTGAACCAAAAAAATATTGCCTGTGTCAATTTCTATAAAATCTCTGCCGAAGACAATACTGTCGGTTTCAGTTTTTTTTCTGATGCTTCCCGTCATCAGCTATCTCATTACGGCTGCTTATTATTCAATCCATGTGAGTCATTTCTTTCTGATCATGGAAAAATACAGGATTTATAATTTTGCATTTCTTGCTTTTTTCTTTCTGATCGGTCTTGGTCTTTTAAAAGTAAAAAAATGGGCCTACTATTCTTTTCTTGGATTTGTAATTTGTTTTCTGTTCTATTGTGTTTGGATTCTCATCTCGATTTCGATCCCGGCTTTCTACAGTTCTGCATTCTCTAAATTTACAAAAGCTGATATTCTTCTCAATATTTCTGCAATTCTCGTCATCCTGTTTCTGATTGTGTATTTTTTGCACAGGGAAATTTCCTCCCCGTATCTCGGAATTACCAAAGGGTGGAGGATCAGCCCGAGGGACACACTCCCGATAAAATTTGAATGCAGGATTGGGGAAACTCCCTATCAGAAAGGTATTACGGAAAACATTTCTTCTGGTGGTTGTTTTCTGATCACAGAAGATTTTCAGCAGAATTTACCGGAAGCCGGCCAGCTCATTTTGTTGAATCTATTCCTGGAAGAAGAAACCAGTTTTGAAAAGATCACTGTGCAGGGAGAAGTAGTACGTGTCCGTGATGGTGCTCCGGGAATCAAACGGGGAGCTGGAATCAGATTTGTTTTCGATAAAAAATCGAAAAACGAAAAGAAGAAACTGGAAAGCTATCTGGATGTCAAATATGCACCGCGATTCAAAATCGGACACCCTGTGATGTTTAGAGTCCCGCAGGCAAAGGAAGCATCACCCGGAAAACTTTTCAATATTTCATGGGGTGGAATGTATATTGAAAGTGAAACAATCCCTGAAACAGGTTTTAGAATCACTGTGGTCATCACCGGTGCGTTAACGCCATTTAATGTAGAGGGAAGAGTCGCGTGGGTGAACCCGATGGGGAAATATTCCAAAAAGAAAGGGTTCGGAATTCAAATAGATTCTGTAAAAGAAAAATATCTTTGGCATCTCTGGCTTTTGAAGCTCAGTTACCACGCCGAAAGAATTCGCTGATTTACCAAAAACTGTTTATTGAATTTCAATAAACAGACTTATCTCTTCATCATTTGTCCTACAGTTCTTTCTTGTGTCACATAACGCCTCTTGAGGTAGCTGATGGCATTATTGATGAACTTTGGAACAGATTTCCCGCCTTCAAGCAAATCGAGCTTCAATTGTGTGAGATCATCAATTGTCAGCAAAGCCAGATTTCTCTGGTTCTGGTGGAGCTCGACTTCATCTTCAGGCA
>JAIOQL010000055.1 GCA_021413405.1 Leptospira sp. | reverse complement strand
ATGTAAAAGAGAATTTTGATATTGCGCCGTCTTCGATTTCTCTGGCAAATTTAACTACACCTTACGAGAGGGACGATTTTGAATTGCTTAAGGAGTCCCTTCTTCCTGTAAGATCATCCTACGAATATATAATTATCGATTGTCCGCCTTCGCTTGGTCTTGGTCTTGAAAATGCACTCATTGCTGCAGATTATGTGCTAATTCCGATCCAATCCCGGGCGTTCAGCGTTCAGGGCCTGAAGGATCTCCATTCAACAATTGAAAAAATCAAAAAGAAAGCAAATCCTGGTCTCGAACTTCTTGGAGCAGTATTAAATCAGTATGAAGATTCCCGTGCTTTGTCAGGTCTTTCGGGAAGTGTGAAAAAATATTTTCCTGTTTTCGACACAATTATCTATCGACGGGAAAGTATTCCGCAATCCCAGGCAAAGAGGACATTGCTTTCTAATTTTGACAAAAAGACAATGGGATCTTTTCTGTCACTCGCGGACGAAGTGAGAGGGCGAATTCTTGTCGAAAAAAAGTGATTTTGCTGCCCTTGACCTGATTTCTGCTTTTGAAGAGAAAAAAAAATCCCCGGACAGGATTCCGCTTTCAGAAATTCATGCAGATCCGAATCAGCCAAGAATTTTTGGGCGGGAAGAAGTCGGCGATCTAGTCGAATCAATACGACGGTTAGGGCTCATTGAACCGATTATTCTCCGGAAGGATAGATCAAAATTTATTATTGTTGCCGGTGAGCGCCGGTTCAGGGCAGCCGGTCTACTCGGGTGGAAGAATATTCCTGCCATTATTACGGAAGCAACAACTGATCTTTGCTATGAAATATCCCTTGCGGAAAATGAAAAAAGAAAGAATCTGAACCCCTGGGAAGTCGGACGCGCAATCCAGATTTTGAGGCGCGATAAAAAGAAGACTGCTTCCGAGGTTTCAGAACTTTTGGGCTATTCCGAGCGTTATATAAAGCAGTTAAGCTCAATTGCTAGGCTGGATCAGAAAGCCGTATTTGAGCTTATTAAAGGTGGTGCAGATCTTTCGGTTAAGAGCCTGGAGCGGGTTCTCAGGCTGAAAGAGGGGAGGGGGGGTGAAATCATTTCACCCCATTCCGCAAAATTACCGGTCAAAATCTCGCTTAGCCTGAAGGGCTTGACCCCGAAAGCACGGGATAGTTTTCTT
>JAIOQL010000638.1 GCA_021413405.1 Leptospira sp. | reverse complement strand
TTATTCAATGAATAGCCTCGTTCCTGATCTTCCGGTCAAGCTCCTTGTGCTTGGTTTTGCAGAAGAGGCAGCACATTTTCAGAATATGTTAATAAATTCTGAAAAGCTTTCAGGAACTCTGGATCCGGTTTCCTATGAACGTCTCTCTTTCTATCAGACAATATCCGGGGATCTTGCTTCTGGTGAAGAAACTCTAAATTCCCTGCTAAGGCATCTTTCACAAAAGGAATTGTTCAAACGGAATGAAATTTATTTACGATTAGGTGCAATCGCATTTCTTCGTCGCGATTATAAGGGTGCTCTAAAATATTCTCTGAATCTTAATTTCAAAAACTGGGGACCGATGATCCGTAACCCGTTCACAGGGGAGCCGGTATCCGTTAACACTGCCAAGGATCTTGCGGCCGTTTATGTATGGAAAAGTAAATCATCAATCAAAGCTGTAAAGGCACTCGGTGTGATAAAGAAAGGGGAGGCTGTAACAGAGCCGGAACTTTTTGTCAGGTTGCGGATGGCTCATATCCTTTTCCCCGATAAGCCTGATGTTGCTGAAAAAATTACTGAGGAAATCATTTATACTGCTCAAAGCCGGGGATGGAAACAGGCAGAATATTCTGCGACACTTTTGCAGGGTTATATTCATATTATAAATAAAAATTACAGGAAGGCTGTGATTCAGTTCACCAAAGCCTATGGAATCCTTGGAGAAAATTTTCCGGATTATTCCTCCGAATGGGTGCGGAATGCCGGCCTTGTCGCTGCTCACAGAGCATCCGGAGAACCGGCTCCGTTAGACAAACAGATCCATTATCTCGCGACAAGATTTAGAGACCGGGCCCAATATGACGATTTATTTTGCCTGAAAAATTATCTGGATCTCCGGTTTGATACGGAATCATTCATGAAAAATGCGACGGAATATTACATTGAAAACAGAAATTATTCTTCGCTTGTTGAACTTTTATTTTCATACCATAAATCATATTTTATTGCATCCCGTGCAAATAAAAAGGGGATCCTGCAGATTGCGGATGCCGATAAAAGATTGAAACTCTTTGGATCGATGAAGCCGGAAGCGGACGGAAAATATTTTTCAGGGGAATTGAATAAAAACAGGGAGGAAGAGTCCGAAAGAAACAGGAAAGTTAATGATGAATTTGACAGTTCCGTTTTTGAGAACCTGAAGGATCCCGTTCTGATCTGTTTGCCCTGGAAAAAACAATTCTTCCTGTTTTTTTACAATCCTGCCGGGGATGCGAAATGGAAATTTGCAAAACTTGAATCATCTGATTTTAAATCCTCCTCTTTTCAGAAACTTATCAATGAATATGCCGGGACTGTCAGGAAAGAAAACACGATCCAGATTTTCCTAAATCCGCCCGGTATGGAGATCTACCAGTATCTAAGGAGCAAATCCGGCCCTCAGAACTTTGTCTTTTTTTATAATTTCTCAAGGAAAAAAAATATTCCGGTTTCCGGGAACCTGGTTCCGGTTGCTGTTCCGAGAAAAGGAGAGCCTGTAAAATCATCCGTTGCTTACTATGATGCTTCCTATTTCGAAGGATCGAAATTATTTCACGAAAAGGCAAGACTGCACATCTGGAATTTTTATGGAAACAAAAAGGATTCAGAGTCAGGAAATCTCGAGGGATATATCTGGGAAGCAGGGAAAGATGGCGAAATCCATTTCAACCGGTTGAGACGAAGGATGGACTACCGGACTTCACCGGAAGCAATTCTTTTTAC
>JAIOQL010000054.1 GCA_021413405.1 Leptospira sp. | reverse complement strand
AGATGGGCATATAAAAACAATCTTTCATAGTTCATAAAATGCGTTTCCGCATCAGAATCACCTTTGGCACCGATAGTTCGAATTTTTCCGAGAAGTTTCGGAGCGAAATTCGGGATTAAGAATTCTCTGATTACTTTTTCTGCGGACGATTCTTCTAAAATTAACCAACCTTCCCAAAGAGAATAGTCGCTCAATGAATAGCCCAGATCCTCTAAGACTTTGATTCTATCTGCGGGTTCTTTGACTTCTCTAATGGCTGTAAGTGGAATTGAATTCTCATCAAGACTCATTTTTGTTTCGATAATCTTTGTTTTGGGATCTGAGCCTAGATGATTTAGGACAATATGAGAGTGTGTCGAGATAATAAATTGATTCTCAGGTGATTTTAATAAAATGAGGTCCAATAATTTCTTCAGCGCAATCGGATGAAGATCGTTCTCTAATTCTTCAATGAGAAAAATTTGGTCCTTAGCTACGCAGAGACTAACAAGCAAACCCAGAATTTGCGTTACACCATCGCCCATGGAATCAATGGGAATTGATTTTTGATTATCAATGTACAGGGATGCTTTTTGGCCCTGTCCAGAAGGCACGGCAGTGATAATGAAGCCCAATAAATCTTTACAATATTCAGTGAATATTGCATTCCTTTTATGTCCGCTTTGAGAGAGGTGGCTAATTTTGGCATAAAGATTAGTCAAATTTGGAAGTACATTGAAAGCTGTTTGCTCATTAAATTTCTCTTCAAACCCCCGAATTTCTTTTCTCTCCGCAGTGAATGGATAAATTAGATTTTCAGGTTCTGGAAGAGGTGAAAGAGGCTGATCTAAAATTAAGACTCCCTCCCCTTCGATGATAAGACTTGTAACCAAGTTTTGCCCTTCTTTCAAAGCAAAAGTAAGATGGCCTTTCTTAAGAATTTCTCCTTTTTGTTTAAATTTTCTTTTATCAATCTTAAGGAAATGGATGTAATAAACGCAATTTGGAAGGCCACTCCGAATATATGATTTATTGATTATGGCAGAGTTTTGCATGGAATGCAATGTATTCATGATCGTTGATTTTCCAGAATTGTTTGCGCCGATGATGACATTGATTGTTTCCGAGAAATTAATTTCAACGATCGGATTATCTTTTGGTCCGACAAAGCTGCGAACATTGTTTAGTTGTAACTGAGAGATTTTCATTTGTTCTTCCCTCTCATTTGTGATTTTTTGTATATTCTCGAATTTCTGATATAGTCGAGTCGACCACCGAAATCTTCGGCAAGTCGTCTGATCTTTTCTCTGGATTCTTCTTTTGAAAACATGGTTATTATTTTAGTATTACTATGAATTATTGAATGGAATAAAAAAAGAAAGAAATTTATTCATGCAAAAAAGATTTTTATGAACAAGAAGAAAGAAACCACCGGCATTTCCCCGATAACTTATCATTCTCTCCTCAAAGACATTTCTCAAATTTATTCGTCAGCTCTGAGCGACGGAAATGAAAACTGGAACAAGGCCGCGCTTTATTCGAACTGGAAAATTGGGAGAGGATTGTAAAGATTGAACAGGGAAATCAGGAGAGGGCTTCGTATGGGGATCGGATACTGAAAGAACTTTCACGGGATCTGAACAGAACTTTCGGAAAAGGGTTTTCTGAAAGAAATCTCAGGAACATGCGGAAGTTTTATCAGCTGTTTGATGCAAAAGAAATTCATCCGGAGCTGACCTGGTCTCATTATCTGCTATTGTTGCTGATTGAGGATAAGAGTCATCGTTTAGCCCTGGAAAAGAAAGCAATCCGGGAAGGTTTGTCCTATGGGGATTTTTGGAAATTTGTTGACAAGGTCGTTGCGGGACAAGCCCGGAAATCCGGAACCGGAAAGGAAGATAGGTCAAAGAAAGACGGGCTGAAACGGCCTTTGATGGAACTTTATACTTACCGTGTTTTGCGGAATTTTTCTTCTAATTTGGCAAACACTTTGCCAAATCTGGATCTTGGATTTTCGGTGACAGTGGGATGTGCGTTAGGCGATACCGCAAAGGATAAAAAAATCTTCGCTTCCTATGGGTCGATCGGTATGTCAGGCGACATCAGGAAGTTAAAAGTTGGGGCCGTTGTCAAAGTTTTGAAGAAAGGCAGGGGATATTCATTTGAATCAGTAGCAAATCTCAAAGAGCTTTTTACTTACAAGGCATACCTTGAGAAGGGGCGAGTGCCCGAGCAGGGCACGCAGGCCTGCAAGACGCACGGAGTGCGGGGGAGGAAGATGGTGACACCCTGGGTGTAAACATTGATCTGGGGTTTCATACATTTTTAAAGCAAAGGCTTCGCTTCCGGGGACTTGATGCACCGGAACTTGGCACGAAACAGGGGGTCGCTTCGAAAAAGTTTGTGGAGTCAAAACTGAAGGGCTGTAAGTTTTTGATTATTAAAACACATGGGAGCGATAAATATGACCGGTATCTGGTTGATGTGTTTTATTTGAAGAATGAAAAGGATGAAAAGAAAGTTTTGAAGGAAGGAATATTTTTAAACAACGAGTTATTGGATGAGGGTTTTGCAGAGCCGATTACCCCCTGATCACTGCGTGATCTGTCCCCCTTGAGAAGGGGGGACATTGAGATCTAAATTTTTTTCGATTGAGATTGCCACGGCGCGGTACGCCTCGCAATGACGGACAGAAAGAAATCAAAAAGGCCTCCCGGAGCGAATCCGCAGAACCCAGAGAAGAGTGCGGCCCACGCGGGTCTTTTTCTTTCTTTTTCACATGAAAAAGAAAGAAAGCGATAATATGCGTCAGGGATTGTAGCGGTCGCAGAGTCGCCGGGAACCGGCGACCGGAGCGATAGCGGAGCCGCGAAAAGCCCGCCCGGACGCCCATATTTATTGCTGCAACAATCGTAAGGCATTTCCATCGCGAAGGAGCTGAATATTGAATTGACAAACACCTAATTCCCGGGCTAACCTTCCTTATAACGGGTTCCTGTGCCGATTTTCACACTATCAAATGTCAACCAAGGGTGAGATGTTATTCGTCAAACAAAATGAACACTCCTATGTCATGTTTCTTCCTCCGGATATGGCTTCGGTCAAAGATTTCAGAAAGGAACTCAGGAATTCTCTCCTTGAAAACGGGTTCCGGGAGGAAGACATCGCCCAGGTTGAACTGGCTGCCGACGAAGCCCTGACCAATTCAGTTTCTGCAAACGTGGTGAACCGTAGCGAAGAGACTATTATCTGCCGCTGGACGATCCGGGATTTCAAACTCACTCTTTACATTGTGGATTATGGTAAAGGGATCCGGTATGACATGAGTAAAGAAGCAATCAATGAATCGAAAAAAAACCTTCCGGAGTTTTTAAAACATGTCCGGGATCATCAGAGCAATAAATCAGAAGAACACAGCAGTTCCGGTGTAGATTACATTCACAAAAATTCCGGCCAGGGATTAAATATTATTCATGCATTAATGGATTCTGTAAAAATCATGTATCATGGAGAGGGTGCCATTTCAGATAATCCGAAAGCATCCGATATTATGGGTTCAATTCTTCAGTTACGGTTTGATGCGCATAAAAAACACTGATACAGGATTTGATACTTCATCTTAATACTTCCGGAACCTGGCGGGGCGGTGAACAGCAGTTACTTTACCTTGCGCTTGGTCTAAAAAAAAATAATATTCGCCAGGTTGTTGCCGGTCAGCCCGGTTCTGAGCTGGAAAAAAAATGCATTGAAAGTGAGATTCAATTTTTAGCTGTCCGGATGCGGGCCGAAATTGATTTTTTTGCTGTGCTGCAACTCAGGAAATTTCTGAGTGAAAACCCGGTGAAACTGATTCACGTTCACACTGCGAAGGCTCATTCAATTGCGCTGCTTGTGAAACTAAAATTTCCGGATGTCAGGCTTTTTGTTTCGAGGCGGGTTGATTTTCACATAAATAAAAATCCTTTGAGCAAATTGAAGTATTTCTCAGAGAAAAATGATCTCTTTCTGACTGTTTCTGAACGTATCAAAGAGGTTTTGATTGAAGATGGGATTGATGCTGAAAAAATTGTAACTGTTTACAGCGGGATTGATCTTTCGAGATTCAGGAAGCTTCCTTCTTCAGCTGGTCTCAGGAAAGAGTTTGGGATTGATCCGAAAACAATTCTCATCGGGAACGTTGC
>JAIOQL010000637.1 GCA_021413405.1 Leptospira sp. | reverse complement strand
TCTGGTATTTTTGGAAAGTTTAATAATTCCTGCTTCTCCAATCATAATTTCCATGCTTCCGTTACTTCCAGTTAGAACTGAATCCGCTGGGGTTAGCTCAAAGCCCAGTTCAGCCTTGATCTCTTTGCCTTCGCGAAGAATGGTATTTGTGCCCATAAGCCATGCTATTTTTGCAGATGAACTTATTATTTTGGAATCTGTAACTATTCCTTCAGACCCGGAATTCTTTTTAGCGCAGCCCCAGAAAAATACACCTGCGAGAACGGCAATCGATGCGATTGAACTTAATTTCATTGTGATGTCCTCCTAAAAATTAGACATAATGGCGATACAAAGTAGATTACAAACAAACTATTTATACTGACAACAAAAACTTTTTGAAGTAAATATTAATTTCCGAATCCGGAGATCTGGTGCAGCACCGTAAATAACCCGTATTTTTTTCATTTCAGGGCATTCTGCATCATTTTTCATCATTTTATTTCAGGTTTCAAGACTACTGCACTATTAGATGAGTAGAGGTCGGATTGAATCTCAAAATGAAGACATTACCCTGTTTCAATTCTATTTTTGGAGTTTTATTTTACCCTTCTGTTATATACGGTCCGAAGTTATTTCCTGAAATTATGTCGTTTTATTCACCGCTCCAGGATTATTGAAAATTGATTCGTTACGTTTTAAAACAGATAAAAGCCGAAAAGTGTAATTTTACGAAAAAAATTCGTAATCCCGGATCTTTTTCAGTTAATAGCCTTGAAAAAAACTGAAGTAATTTTAATACCTGAGATTCTTAACCAGTGTTGTTATTTATTGATATCACTTGTTTATTAATGAAAATTCAGGAAAGATAAATGAAATACCAGCACGCTAAACTTTTAGATCAGACTCGGGAGAAAAATATGAAAGAAAAATTGGAAAAATCTGGCGAACAATCAAAGGAACTGAATTGCTTTTACTTCACGGCTTCAGACATAACCCTAATCCTATCCGTTGTGAAATCAAATTACATTCATCATATCTGGTTCAGGTTGTTGTATGCATTTGGACTGACCGTAGGGGAGCTTGTAAATCTCCGGGTAGGGGACATTGATTTCACAAATTTCAAAATAAAAATAGCTTCCAGTAAAAAACTACGTCCACGTGTGCTGGCATTGCCGAATTCAATTATTCGCGACCTTCGTGTCGAGGCACACAATAGAGATGCCGACGAACTTTTGTTCAGGGGTAGAAGCCAAACCGGGAGGATTCATCCGAGAACAGTTCAAAAACTTTTTGAAAAAGTAGAGCATCAGACCGGGATGGAAATTTCAGTTTCAAAAATCAGGCGATCAGTTGCTCTTCATTTGCTACAGAAAGGATGGGAGGAAAAAAGTGTTACCCAACACTTAGGCCATTCGACCAATCGGGCAACCCGAAAGCTTCTCGGGAAAACCAGACAATTTTATCTTGGTTCTGATCTGCCTTTGGATGAAATAACAAAAAACGCTGCCTAAAATATGTTGACAGTTATCAAGGAAAACGCAAAATACCAAAACAAGTAATTTTTAACCAATTTTACAGGAGATTTTGTATTGGAAATTAAGACCAAAAAAATAGGGAAGCACAGTTTGGTACGTCTGAATGGCCGTCTCGATATAACCCAGGCCGATGAAGTCGAGTCCCAGCTTTCCAATGATGTTCAATCCGGCGAAGGTGACATCATAATAAATCTTGAGCAAATTTCATATATTTCCTCTTCAGGCATCAGAATCTTTGTTGGTATGGTGAGAGAATTGGATAAGCAAAGAAGAAAGCTCAAGCTTTGCGCGATCACCCCTCCTGTAAAAAAGGTATTTGATGTCGTTGAGCTTCTTGATCTGTTTGATGTCTATGATACCGAAGACGAAGCAGTTGCTTCCCTTTCTAAATAGATTATAGTTTTTCTCTTTCTAATTTCAGCAATTTACATTGCAATCGTTTCGGTCATGGGGGAGAGCGTTCCTCCAGTCTGGCCGGACGAAGTTCTTTTTTTTAATCCTTCTTTTGAGTTATATAAAAACGGCGTATTACGAACGGGCGTTCTCTCCGGATTGATCCCCGGTATGGATTCCCATACACTTTGGATGCCTCCGGTTTTTATGATTTCCCTATCAGGTATTTTCTTTGTTTTCCCGGCAACTCTCTTTACCGCACGAATGTTCAGCTCTATACTTGCTTTGCTGTCAGTTTATATCCTTGTGGGGATTCTCAAGAACCTGAAATTTTCCGGTAAAATTATTGCTTTTTCGATTCTGCTCATTGCGTCTGATTTTCTTTTCATTAGGATCCATCACAGTTCCCGAATGGAATCTTCCTGCCTGTTTTTTTCACTCCTGACAATTTATTGTCTGACGAAGAATATTGATTCTTCATCGCTGCTACCGGTAGGTAATATATTTTTGGCTGGGATATTTCTCGGATTATCTTTTCTTGCTCATCCATTCGGTGCTGTCTTTGCTTTCGTCGCCACCTATATACTTTTTGAAAGAAGCGAACTGAGTATGCGAAATTTCTTCGTAATCGGTGCGGGAGGCATTCTGCCTCTGATTGGCTGGGCTTTTTATGTGATCCCGAATTGGGACCTTTTTGTTGTCCAGTTCGGCGCACAATTTGCCCGGAAATCCGAATTGTTTTCTGCCTTTTCGCAAATTGCCAAAATAAAAATCATCCTGTCTTCCTTCAGATTTCCTGTTATTAAGTTTTTGATAACAGCCCTGATCTTTGGAACTGTTTTTTATCGTCGAAAAGAACTGTCTCAGAAATTCGGGAAATCGTTCCGTATATTTGCTGCCTGGTTTTTCATAATACTGGGGTTTATATATCTTTCTACTGAATCCTGGTATGTTGTTTATCTTGTGTTCCCGTTGTCGCTGATCACTGCCCTTCTTGTATCAGAGAAATTAAAATTCAGTATCTTTGCATACTCGGCCCTGACATTCAATGTAGCTGTATTACTTTTTCTACTGATCAATCATTTTATCATCCTTGAGACGCCCAAAAAAACCAATGAATTCTTTACCTTAATTGAACAGGAGATTGTGGATAAGAAATTTATTTATCTCCAGTCAATCCCGGATCCATATTTTTATCTCAGGAAGAAATACCCCGACAAAAAAATCCTGGAATTCATTCCGGGTGAGCTTTCTCTGCCAGGAGACTATTTCCGGGAAACCATCGGGGAACAGGACGCTTTTTTCTTTTATAATGAGGATCTTATGAATTCTCATATCCGGGAATATCTGGAGCAGAATAAAAAAAAGTTTGAGAGGAAAGTTATCCGGGTAGATACGGGTGGTTCGAAAGATCTTCGGCTGGAAGGTTATTTGTATGTTAAGAAATAAGAATTTGTTACAGATTGAATGAAATGTTAGCCCGATTCATTCTTTTACCGGTTTTTTTATTAAATTGTTATCATTCCAGGCAAAGCAATTCAGAAAGGCTTCTGTTGCCGCTTTTAAACTCAAATCCCGCACAGGTAAATATTATAGGAGATTCTCTTTCCTTCCGGT
>JAIOQL010000679.1 GCA_021413405.1 Leptospira sp. | reverse complement strand
TATCAGCTATATTCCATTTCCAGTGTGTGGAAACTCTTAACTTATGGGTAACGAGTAGCACCCGATGGGCGGGGCTTATTCTTAATTGTACGGGCACCCCTGGCAGTTAAAAGCTTTAAACCAGCCTATCCGGTTTTCGGCAAAATCATCCAGGTCTCATCGAGCTCAGCAACAATTTCTCCGCCGGGAAGAATTGCCTCTGCGATTACATAAAGTAATTTTTTCTTTTTCTCTTTTAACCTGACGCGAATCAGTACTTTTTCGTTTTTCAATGCTTTGCGATACCTGATCGATGCAGTGGCTGTCGTTGCGAAATGGTGCTCCGTATCGACGATGAAATGAACAAACGCTCCCTGTGCGCTATCCATTGCACCGTACAAAGCTCCTCCGTGCAACATCCCGTTCGGGTTATAATGCTCCGGAACAGCTGTGTATTCATAAAGGCATTCCTCATCCGAAACTTTCACAGGCTTCACATTCAGGAGACTCCCGAACCGGTCTTTGTTTTCAAAATATCTGATATATTCTTCAGGATTTTTCATGGTCCGGTGAGCCCAAAACCCGCAATAACCTTTTCAAGTTTTCCATTTTTTTCAGTTAATGCCACCTGCCATCTTTTCGAAACAATAAAACCTGACCTGCGTTCCAGATCACAGTAAACATAATCCAGATTTTTATGCTTCAGAAAAACTCCCTTTTTTACGGGGATGCATGAAAATTTATTTTCTTCCATGATTCTCTGAGCAATTCCGATATCGGTACCGACCGGAATATATTTCCTGATTTCATCTTCCATAGATTCAGCAGAATTCTTCAGTCCTAGCAAAGGAAGGGATTCCGGCAATATTTCGAATTCCAGAGAAAGAAGAATAATTCCAAATAATATTTTTGAACCAGATTTCATCTGAAACTTTTAATTAGACTGTAAAATTATTATATCAAATCAGTTATTGTATTAAATCCCAGGATAATGCGACTTTCAGGAAAAGGACAAAGGAACGAATTTTATGCTTAATCCGATGAATTCAAACAATACACAAAAAGCTGAAACAAATTATCTGTTCGGCCTTCTGACAAAAGCAATCGGAAACCCAAGAACAAATTCCCTCGAACACCGTCTATTCAATACATTCAGCCTTGTCAATGCAGTCCTGAACATAGCCGGTTCGTTTTCAACTTTCTACCTCGAAAACTTTCTCGTGCTTTTCGCATTGAACTTCGGTTCAGGAATTCTTTTCTGCGGGATGTATTATCTTTCACGTTTCAGGGGAATCTATTTCAATCTTTACTGGCCCCTCAATCTGACCATTCTTGTTTTTCTTGGATTCAACTGGATCACGAACGGAGGCTCATTGGGCGGAGCCCACTATTATCTGATCCCGTCCATTGTTGTAGCAACGATCCTGCTAAGAAACCAGAATATATTCTTTGTTTACACTATTTTTCTCGGGGTTCCTGCTTCACTCTTTGCACTCGAATATTTCCACCCTGAATACATAACACAATTTGCAAACCGTGAACAAAGATTTATCGATTCATCGCTGAACTATATTTTCGTCCA
>JAIOQL010000678.1 GCA_021413405.1 Leptospira sp. | reverse complement strand
GAACCGACCAATCATCTTGATATGATAACCCGCGATGCATTGAAACGTGCGATAGGCGATTTTCCGGGATCGGCAATCATAATCAGTCATGATCCCGATTTCCTGAAAGGAATTTGTGATCGCACATTTGAATTATCCGATGGCAAATTAAAAAATCTGAACTGTAGCTTTAACGATTATCTGCTTTTCCACAAAGAAGGGGTATATGGCGACAGCATTTCCGTGAAAAAAGAGAAGAAAGCAGAATCGAAATCTGTTGGCACTACGGATAAGAACCGTTCAAAGAAAATTCAGAAAGAAATCTCTGAGATTGAAAATAAACTGACGCTCCTCGAAAAAAATAAAGTCAGATTTGAAGAACTTCTTTCAGATTCTTCATTTTACAAAAACCGGTCATATCATACAGAACTTGACAATTACAACGATACCAAGAAAAATATATCCGAACTTTCAAAAAAATGGGAAGAGCTTTCTGAAGAAATGGAGCTCATAGGAAGAAAAAATGAGTAATGACAATATAAATATTAACGCAATTGATCTGAAGAAACGCCTCGATGACAGGAATGCCGGTAAAGACAATTTCATTTTACTGGATGTACGCAATCCCAACGAACAGGAGATATGCATAATTCCGGGCACGGATCTCCTCATCCCGGTCACGGAATTGGATTCAAATCTCAGTAAACTTGAAAATTATAAAAAAGAAAACAAAGAGATCATCATCTATTGCAGATCCGGTGGCAGGTCGATGACAGCCTTTGAAAAACTGAAAACCAGGGGATTCATGAAAATTCTGAATCTGGCTGGTGGAATTCTTTCCTATAGTTCAATGGTCGATCCAAGTCTGCCGAGATATTAGAAAAAATAGAACACACTGAGCCTGATTCCCCTGTCTTGAGAATATTTTTCAAGAGCAATCGGTACCAGCACTGATGCTGAAATTATTGTCTTTTGTGTAATCCTGTAGGAAAATCCGGGATATGCATTCCAGAATCGTGTTTCAGTATCGACTTTCCTGTTGTATGGATGCCGGTATTCGGTTTCCATAAAAACGCGAAAAGATTCGGATAATCCGTAGGATAAAGACAATCCTCCCTGAAAATATCTTCTGAATTCTTCATTATATTTTTCATGCAAAGAAGGATTTGTCTCACCCTGAAATCTCAGTTCTGACTGTATTTCGAATGAACCCATTCTCAAACCAAAACTTGCCTGTGGACGGACGAGGTATAAAGTCGGATTTTCAGTATCTCTCTTCGGGGCCTTGTCTGATCTTGCATTAAAAAGTTGCAGTCCCCCTCCAAAAACAATGGTTCCAAATGGAAGTGGGACTTCTTTCGCATAACGCATCCCCAGGTTTAACCGGTCATTTTCACGAATTGGTTCAGACTTCGATTTTTCAAATAAAGTCTGACCCATTGAAGAATTAACGGAAATGGTTCCAGTAATTTTATATTCTCCTTCGATTCTCATCGCCCGGTCTCTGGAATAGGAAGTCCCATCCCGATTTTCATCCGCAACAGCATCGGCCCTGACTTTCGTATAGACTGCTGCAGGCTGAATTCTCAGTGGATGTGAGAAACTGCTCATCGTGGTATTCCCGTCAGAATAGATTGCGGGAACCGATAAAAGTATAATTAATGTAAATGCCAGTTTATCTTTCATTGTTAGTAAACCCCTGCATTACTTTTGCATATTTATCTGTGATGAGTCCGAAGCCACCCGAATTAGGATGAATACAATCAAACATGAATCCCGGTTTTGAATAAGGAGGACCGCCTAACGTACCCCTGAGATCGATGTAACGTAAATTCGCTTCAAGAGCCTGTGTTGCATTTAGCATATCGTTGTATTTATTGAATGTTGTACCCAACTGGTCAATCTGTGCAGAACTGAAACCTTTGCTGACCAGGGTTGGGCGACATGATTCTGAATTTGGAAGACTTGGAATGTCAGGATTTGCATAATCATATCCGTGAATTATCCAGATCATCGGCTCTCCTCCGAATTTATTAATTTTGTATGAATTGCCCGTTGAAACCAGTGTCCGGATCATTCCCTGAATAGAGGAAAGACGCCGGGCAGTTTCTCCTGGAAAATCCGTAAGATAATTTTCAGAATTAAACTGAAGATCATTTCCACCCAGCGACAGCAGCATATATTTAATATCCGCTCCGGCTGTATCTATCACCTGGTAATGAAGACCCTGGGAAATTGCTTCTGACATAACACGACCTCCCAGAGTTGCCCCGGCCATTTTATAATTATAATCTTCAGCAAGATGCGTCCTTAGAGTTTTGATATCATCCACTCCAAAAAGGAGATCTGTCCAGCTGTCACCGAGTATTCCGAACTTCACCCCGGGTTTCGAAGTTCCACACTGGGAAAAGGAATAGCATAGGAGATTTACATCGATTTTATCTTTGGGTGACTTTGAAGTGTCACAATTAATCAGAAATGATAAAAAAAATAACGTGAGAAACGAGAAATATAGAAATTTCATTTTTGCCTTCCTATGTTCCTGAAAAAAAATTCGAATCCTGATCCCAGTTTGAAAACCGCCGGAATTGTTTTCATTGTGACCCCGGAATCTCCATGCGTAATGAGAGGTGTCAAAACCAGGTGAGCCGGGATTTTATTTTTTATCAGAATTTCAAACAACAGTTCCGATTCTTTTGGAGGAATTACATTGTCAGTGTCACCGTGGATAAGGGTTACTGCTGCCTTCACTTTGTGAATATTCTTTGCAACCGAGAGTTCAGTAAGCATTCTTCTCTTACTTCCGCCTTTCGCTTCAATCCGTTTCCAGTGCACTCCGCGGAATGACCTGTCGTTTTTTAGCTTTTCAAAGATCACTTTTTCTTTCTTTGGCATGGAAGCAAAATATTCCGGAAATTCCGGAGTGTGTTTCTTGTGAATTCCTGAATAAAAATTATCCAGAATTACGAGTCTGAAAGCTTTCTCTAAAATTTCATTTTTCCCCATAGATAATTCGAGGAAATTGTAAAGCAGGATCATCCTTCCATATTCATCCATTTCCTGATTCAATAGAAGAGATTCGAGTATCGTTTCAACATTTCCATAAGTGCCTACTGTACAAATGGATTCAATATTATTCGCGATAGCTGAGTCACCGGCTGCAATCAGACAGATTCCTGCAGCAAAAGAAGGAGCGAAGAGCGAAATTTTTCCGTTCCGGCACAATTCATCATCTTTCAGAATTTCCCTGATTGCACTGACGAGAACGGTCACATTTGAAAGTTGGATCCTATATTCGCAAATATCCTGAAAGTAAGGAGAAACTACTGTGTAACCGGCTCCAGCAAGAGATTTATTTACAACCAGGAAACGGGGGTCCTTGTTTCCAAGCGGAGACAATCCCATAACAGTCATGATTGTCCCTTTGTTTTTCTCTCTTTTGGCAGGATGATAAATATCGACCGGAATATTTTGTTTTTTGAACTGAATATAACTCTCTTCAAGAACTGACGGTAAATACCGTTCAAGTTGACTTTGAATCATAAATTTGGCAGAATCAAGATGTGCAGATTTCATTTTAAACAATAGCCTTGTGGAAAATTCCTAAGGCAGTAATTTAATATGTCCGGAAATATAAAATTCTTTTTTCCTGTCTATATCCGGAATCCGCGGAACGGTTTTACAGAATTAAAACATATTTGTAATGAATTAGAAACCATCCGGTGATAAAAATAATTAGAGCAAATTAATGATAAAAGGATTCAAAGTTTTTCTCCGGAAAATCACCAACAGATTCTATCCGGGTTATT
>JAIOQL010000677.1 GCA_021413405.1 Leptospira sp. | reverse complement strand
TGCAATGCGGCATATGCACGAATTCGGAACAACAAAGGAAATGCTTTCCACTGTCGCAGAGAAAAATTATTTTCATGGAAGCAAAAATCCATTTGCCCATAAACAAAAAATAGTTCCTCTGAAAAATATAATGAATGCGAGAATGGTAACTACACCGCTTGGGTTTCATGACATGTCACTTGTGACCGATGCCGCCGCAGCCGTGATAATTACGACTAAAGAAAAGGCAAAGTCCTATTCCAAAAAACCGGTCATAGTAAAGGCTTCTGCTGTCGGTGGAGATTATTTTACACTTTCAATGAAAGAATCATCGGTTAGTTTTCCCGCCACTGTTCGTGCAGCCGAACGGGCTTTCAAAATGGCAGATGTTAAAAGAGAAGATATTGACGTATTAGAATGTCACGATTGTTTCACCATTACCGAAATCATCAACATAGAAGATCTGGGGTTTGTTGAAAAAGGTAAGGGCGGACCCTATACGCTTGAAGGAAAAACCCGTCTCGGTGCTGAACTGCCGGTCAATACATCCGGCGGGCTGAAAGCCAAAGGTCATCCGGTCGGAGCTACAGGTGTTGGTCAAATTGTGGAGATGACTTTTCAGTTGCGTGATGAATCGGGCGAAAGACAGGTTAACGATGCAAACACCGCACTGACCCATGTTCTCGGAGGACCCGGCGCTGTCAGTGCCATTCATATTCTGCAAAGAGGATTCAGCTGATGGAATTATTAAACGGAAAAAAGTGCAATTCATGCGGATTTCATATGCTGAATCCTTCTTTTGCCTGTCCCAGTTGCGGGAGCGATGCGTTAAGCGATATCGTCTTCGACGGGTCTGGAAAAATTTATACCTTCACGGTTGTCATGGTCGGGTTTGGTCATCTTGCAGAAAAAGCTCCCTATGTTCTGGCTGTCGTAGAACTTAAAGAAGGCCTGAAGGTAATTACAATCATTGAAGGTCTCGATGGAGGGCATGCAAAAATTGAACTTCCTGTGAAGTTCAAACGTACAGACGAAAAATCGGGGCCAATTTTTCAGCCTGCGTGACTATTGATAAAAACCGGACTGTTCCCGTCACTGCAGGGATTCTTTTTTTCTTCCTGATAATTATCTATGGATTTTCAAAAAATAATACCCATGGATCTGATCCTCTGTTCACCATTTATGTTACTTCGTCGATTGTGGACAATGGAGATGTAGATCTAAATGAATACGTATACAATGATTCAAGAGTCTTGCGATTGCCTAACGGAAAGATTTATTATTCTTATCCGATCGGGACAAGCATTCTTGCAATTCCTCCTTATATGATCCTACAGAGGTATTTCAAATTCATCGACGAACGATTAGAAGCTTTTGAAGCGGATAAAATAATCGCTGGACTATTTGCAGCACTTAGCGGGGTCTTCATGTTTTTAATATTTACAAAACAAAATGTATCTTTGAATGGAAGTTTATTTTTATCCATTTTGTATGGACTTGGATCTTCTGTTTATAGCAATGCATCTACAGCTTTATGGTCAAATGGAACAGTGGCTTTCCTCTACTCCATCGTTCTCTATCTGATTTTACATAATAAAATCGGATTATCCGGAATAGTTATAGGCTTCTCGTATGTTGTCAGACCCACTTCAGCAATTGTAATTTTAATTTTAAGCCTGTATATACTGACAGTGAAATTAAAATGGAAGCATAAGTTCTATTATTTCCTTGGTTTATTTTTGATTCTGGGAGGCTTCCTTTATTTTAACTATTCAATTTATGGATCGATTCTCTCTCCATATTACAATGCCGGCAGGGTTTCACCCGGATTTTCTTCCTTTACAGAAGCGTTGGCTGGAAATTTGATTTCACCAGCACGAGGGTTATTTATCTATACTCCAGTAATTTTGTTTGCATTTTACTCTTTTCAATTTATCCGGAGCAAAATAAAATATTACCTTGTCGCAATAATCCTGGTCCATTGGTATATAATATCAGGATTTGGACATTGGTGGGGAGGTGGTTCTTTCGGCCCCCGATTATTTAGTGATCTACTTCCATTTCTGTTCTTCTTGATCTATCCGGTCGGTAAAACCATATTTTATCCAAATAGATCATTAAATGAAATTCTGAGATTTTTTTTGCTATTTGTAATTCTGATCTTCTCCCTTTTTCAATTCTATATTCATTGGAATGGAGCTAACAATATGGCGTCATGGACGCAATGGAGCGAATCTGGATATTATAAAGGTAAATTGTACGGGGATATCGATACATATCCAATTCGAATTTGGTCATGGGATGATCCTCAGTTTCTAAGAACGGGGCGCTAATTTGATTTCAGGAAACTATTGCAAGTAATGCAAATTATTCCACATTGATTTGCGGCACAACGAACCCTTTACAGTCTTTTGATCCTTTAATCAAATATGAGTATCTATTTTCGAATTCTTTTTCTATTATAATTTGCTGTATCTTTATCTTTGCTAATTCGTTCAAATATAAACAAGGATCAATTTTTTGATTATTCTCTTCAAAGTGCAGAATCGAAATTGTTCGAGCCGGCATATAACCGGAATACCCATTAACTAAAGGCGTCCAATTCCCGGTTTTCGATGCTTCTAACACCTGTGTCCATTGATAAAGTGTTAAATAATTGGGAGGGAGTATCAGTAATGATTTAGCTTCCTGAAAACGGGAATTGTATTTTCCATTTCCGGGATCCGAATTACCCCAGGATTTGCCATTCGATTCAAACCATACGAAAATCAAAACTGGGATCAGTAGGATTTTCCCATATTTAATCCTGGGGATTATCAAAAGAAAACCAGAGATTAAGAGGAATGAAGAAATAGTTACGAATCGGGCGGAATTTCTGATTTGACTTAACCCGGGAAGACCATCACCAAATGGTGTGAAAATTCCCGTCGCA
>JAIOQL010000676.1 GCA_021413405.1 Leptospira sp. | reverse complement strand
GAAGAGTCTATGATAGGGTTCATCTCTCAGAATATTTTGCAACCAAATCAGCCGATGGATTATATCTGTGTTCTCCTGATTGGTATAAAGCCAACGGGATCCGGTTGTTATTATCCGAACCTGTAATCTCTATCGATACGGTAAAAAGAAAATTATTCACGAGATTCAATGAATTAGAGTTCAATGAACTGGTCTTCGCAACAGGTTCTTCCCCGTTTATTCCGAACATCGAAGGAATAGAAAAGAAAGGGGTCTTCGCCTATAGAACAATTGAAGATCTGGAACAAATCGTACAGTATGGAAAGAAAATCAAAAAGGCAGCTGTTTTAGGTGGCGGTCTACTTGGTCTCGAAGCAGCAAAAGCTCTGCTTGATATGGGAAAAGAAACGCATGTCATTGAATTTGCTTCCCGGCTGATGCCGCGGCAACTTGACGATGCGGGTTCATCTATTTTACAGCATAAGATCGAAGAGTTAGGTGTAGAAATACATCTCGAAAAAGAAACAAAACGAATTCTCGGCGGGGAAAAAATTGAAGGCCTGGAATTTAAAGATGGTTCAAAGCTGGAAGTGGAACTTCTCCTTGTTTCCGCAGGGATTCGTCCAAGAGATGAACTGGCGAAAAGTGCCGGGATCGAAACGGGTCAAAAAGGAGGGATCATTATAAATAATGATCTGAGCACCAATATCTATGGGATATATGCAATTGGGGAAGTAGCTCTCCATAATGGAATGATTTATGGATTAGTTGCTCCCGGTTATGAAATGGCTGAAGCATTGGCTTTCAATCTTTGTAGTCCGGCAAGTTTACCAAAACAATATCCCGGATCAGATCTATCTACGAAATTAAAACTGGTTGGTGTAGAAGTAGCTTCTTTCGGAGACGCACTTGGACTGGAAGAACATATTCCGATCGTATTCAAAAATCCGAGAAGCGGTGTTTATAAAAAATTAGTAATTTCACCTGACGGTAAATTTCTCACCGGCGGTATTCTTGTCGGGGATACGAAAGCATACGGAAATCTATTGTCCTATTATCTGAACAGAATGGAACTCCCGGAAGAACCGGAAACACTCATCGTGGGTTCTGTTTCTTCAGAAAATCTGTTCAATGCAAATGCACTTCCGGATGAGGCAAAGATCTGCTCGTGCAACAATGTTTCGAAGGGAGATGTATTGAAAGCAATCAGGGAGAAAGAATGTTTCGACATCGGGTCCCTAAAGGATTGCTCAAAAGCCGGAACCGGTTGCGGAGGTTGCTTGCCGCAGGTTACTTCCATTCTGAAAACAGAATTGAAAGCACAGGGAAAAGTAGTCACTGAACATCTCTGTGAGCATTTTAAGTTTTCCAGACAGGAATTATTCCAGGTAGTCAAGATAAAAGGGCTCAAGACTTTTACAGAAGTGATCGAGACTTCCGGTCGCGGTCTGGGATGTGAAATATGTAAACCTACAGTGGCTTCGATACTGGCGAGTATATGGAATGAGCCGATCATAAAACATCGTGAGATCCAGGATACGAATGATAAATATCTGGCTAATATTCAAAGAGGTGGGACCTACTCCGTTATTCCAAGAATTCCAGGAGGAGAAATTACTCCCGAAAAAGTCATAGCGATTGGAGAAATCGGAAAAAAATACGGACTGTATTGTAAGATCACAGGAGGTCAGCGGATCGATCTTTTGGGTGCGCGCCTTGATCAACTCCCCGCCATCTGGAAAGATCTGCTGGAACAGGGATTTGAAAGCGGGCATGCATACGGGAAAGCAATGAGAACTGTCAAAAGTTGCGTTGGATCAACATGGTGCAGGTATGGTGTTCAGGATAGCACTTCGTTTGCAATCCGGATAGAAGAACGTTATCGTGGAATACGCGCTCCTCACAAACTGAAAAGTGCGGTCTCCGGTTGTATACGGGAGTGTGCCGAAGCAAGAGGAAAAGATTTTGGAATCATTGCAACGGAAAAGGGATGGAATCTGTATGTCGGAGGAAACGGCGGTGTAAATCCAAAACATGCAATCCTTCTTGCAGAAGATCTTGATGAAGCAACTACTCTAAAATACATAGACCGGTTTATGATGTTTTACATCAAAACAGCTGACAGGCTCATGCGGACATCTACCTGGTTAGAACAACTGGAAGGCGGAATCGAATATCTGAAAGATGTAATCATAAACGATCGTCTTGGCATCAACTCCCAACTGGAAAATGAGATGAATCTGCTGGTCGATACATACAATTGCGAATGGAAAGAAGTCGTAGAGAATCCTGAATTGCAAAAAAAATTCAGACATTTTGTAAACACAGATGAAACAGATGACTCTATAAAATTCATTGAAGAGCGCGGGCAAATAAGACCCGTCGATTGG
>JAIOQL010000635.1 GCA_021413405.1 Leptospira sp. | reverse complement strand
ACGAGTTCCGGATGATTGAAAAGCATCTCAGGATCGAGAGAAATATCTCCTCCCAGATGATTGAGTATCTGGGCATTATTGATTGCAAGATCAATTTGGCCTGCAAAATACTCTGCCTGTTGTTGCGTTGTGTTTCTTGCTGTTTGTGCTTCACTCTGAAAATTTGTATTCGCTTGGAACTGTCCGAATCTTCCATTTTGGCCCATGTTAAATGATCCGACAGTCCCCCCGCGAAATCTTCCGCTAATGCTCGCCGTGCCATCGCTATTGTAAGTAAATCCTGCTCCTCCTAAATTAGCTGATACTGGTCCATAATTACTATTGTATCCGTAATTTCCTGCAATGCTCGATGTATTGTTCGAATTAATTGTGAGTCCCAGATCAAATGCATGTTGGGTTCCCGCTGTTCCTGCTCCCTGCGCTGTTCCAGTTCTTTGCGTACTCGCTGTTCCCGTAACAGATACGATTCCTGATCTTTCATTGTAACTCAGCGCTCCATTGAATGACGGCCTTCCATTGGCTGAGCTGGAGACATTCACACTGACTGTCGCTCCGGTATGCTGATTGTAACTTAAGCCCAGCCCTGCTCCCTGGAATAGACTATTCAAATTCCTTCCATTCAGCGCATCGCTTCCCAGGGATACATTCACATTTGTAGTCAGTCCGCTTCCAGGTGTATATGATAGTCCAGCCGTAACTCCCAGTCCTTTTCCACCGCCGTCCACTATATTCGCAGAAATACCTCCACCCCAACCACCTTTTTGTCCGTCCATATCAAACAATGTCTTTGGTTTGCTTTCAGTCCAGGAAACAGATCCTTGTAAACCTGCCGGTCCTGATACGGTAGAAAGAACACCGTTCGCAAATCCGGCAAGAGCTGCATTCGTGCTCCCACCGGTTCCTGAAATTATGGCTGCTTGCGCTGCGCCACTTACAACCCCAATTGATGCTAAGAGAAAAGGTCCTGTAATAGGACCAGCAGCTCCGGCAGAAATAGCAGTAATGGCAACAGCTGTCGCAACCTGCACGACAGTAACAGCTTTCTGCCTACCTTCTTCTTTCTTTTGTTGCTTCGCAACTTTTTGATCGTTAGCGAATTTGATTAATTTTCCAATATCTTCGCCATTCATACCGGAATCACCAGCTATTGCATTCCCAACTGTCGTAAATACCAAAGCTTGGGTTCTGGTTTTGATCTCCTGGCTTGCATTCATTGCACCCTGGTGAAGCTCCGCATTGAGTGTGGCCCCGGAAATATTGTTCGCTACGCTTTTCGATTCTTTATAAACACCTTTGACGTCTTTTTTAGACAGAACTCCCGCCATTCCCCCTATGTCAGCATAAGTTGTTGTCACCCCGCGTACAATTTGGGTTCCAAGCTTCATTACCATTCCACCAAGGAGTTTCTTATCAAGGATACTGAAACCGCTAGTCGCTATGTCTACTACTGTTACCTTATTCTTCTTTTTCTTTGCCTGGTTCCTCGCATCGAGATCAGAAAGTCCCTGTCCGAGAACCTTTATATTTTCATCATTCCAGCCCGGGACACCGGCTTCTTTTTGAATTTTTGCATATCCTTTAAAATTATTATCTAACCGCTCAGCCCGGCTTTCTCTTCCCTGGTTAAGTGACGCATTCAGCTCTTTTCCCTGGAATGTATTTTTTAATTCCTTTGATTTCGTCCGGATGTTTTTGGATGTAGAATCGGAAATAAGTCCGAGAGAATGTGCAGTGTCCCCTACTACATTTGCCGTTTTGCTCAATAAAGAGGCGTAGGTATTCATTACTCCTTTGCCATAAATTTCTCCCATCACATGACCCGCAGTTGCCAATAGGTTGGCCTTGCCGTTCATAAGATTGTTTTTGGCTTTATTCCTCGCCTTGTTGTCGGCGAATTTTCCATATGCCTGCGAAAGAACCGCCGGATCAATTCCCCATGCCTTTCCGAGAATGGAAGTCCAGGCACTGGTACTCA
>JAIOQL010000634.1 GCA_021413405.1 Leptospira sp. | reverse complement strand
ATTCAAAAACTTAATGTTTTTTTTAAGCAGTGCCTGAATAAGATTAGTGCCGGGATAGATAATTTTGAAATATTATATTCACCTAATGTGAAAAATAAAGAAGATTTTGAGAACAGATTGAGGGAGCGTCTTTCTCTTGATGTAAAATTAGGATATACAACAATCGGGATACATCGGGATGAAATAAAGTTGTCCGGTAATGGAAAGGATATCCAGGATACTGCATCGCAAGGTCAAAAGAGAAGCACAGTTTTATCTTTGAAAACAGCCGTTTTCAAATTTTTTAAATTTAACTCAACCATCTCGCCCATTCTCCTTATAGATGATGTGATTCGCGAGCTTGATGTTGATAGAAGAAAATCTTTCATTGAACTGATTTCTGATTGCGGACAGGTTTTCTTTACGACAACTGATCTTGATGGAATACAGGATTTTGTGAATGGAATGAACAGGCAAAAACAGATTTTTCAGGTAAAAAATAAACGGGTTATGCTAATCTGATGGCTTTTGTAAAAACACGTATTACAGATTTTAAGGATGTTTTTCAGCAACAGAATGTTAGCGAGGGAGAGGTTCTGAGCGCGTACATTTTTGAGAAAATTGTTCGTCATTGGAAGAATGTAATCGGGCCGCTTTTTTATCCTCATATTCAGCCAAAAAAGTATGCTAAAGAGACCTTGTATGTGATAGTAGATCATTCCGTCTATAAACAGGAATTGGGGTTTATAAAAGCTAAAATAATTCAGGACCTGAATTATTTTTTGAACAGGCAAATTATCAGAAATATCATAGTGGATGTAGGAAAAATCTCCTACTCAACGGGTTATGCAATGGAGACGGACATAAGCCAATCGTCAACGAACTCACAAGTTAATCCTGCTTCTTCTGTGTCCGAGGAATCACTTTTTGAACAGAAAATAACTAGTCTATTCGATAGATTAAATCGTGCATAATTTTCTAAATCACTTGCCCCTACAAAGCATTTAAAAGACGATTCAATTACAGGTTTGATATCAAATGGAAGAAGTAAAAGATAACGGTTACGGCGCAGAGAAAATTAAAATATTAGAAGGTCTGGAAGCTGTACGCAAAAGGCCGGGTATGTACATCGGAACTCAGGATGAATCAGGTCTTCATAAACTGGTTTATGAAGTTGTTGATAATTCTGTAGATGAAGCGATGGCGGGCTATTGTTCGAATATTATAATAAAAATTCTGCCGGGGAATATCATTGAGGTCATTGATAATGGACGGGGTATCCCGGCTGACATTCATCCCGATAAAAATATATCAACCATTGAAGTAGTTATGACAATTCTTCATGCTGGCGGAAAATTTGAAAATGATGCATACAAAGTGTCGGGAGGACTCCACGGTGTTGGAGTAAGTGTCGTGAACGCTCTGTCAGAATGGCTGGAAGTGGAAGTAAGCCAGAAGGGAAAGTTATATTATCAGAAATATTTTAACGGGGTACCGGAAAAGCCGGTTGCTCTCATTGGTGAATCAAAGTCAACAGGGACAACGATCAGATTTAAACCAGATGCAACTATTTTTACGACTGTAGAATTTCAATATGACATGCTTTCGTCCCGTTTCCGGGAGATGGCGTTCCTCAACAAAGGACTTGCACTCAGAATTGAAGATTGCCGGAAAGAAGAAGCGCATTCAAATGATTTTTTCTATACCGGAGGTATTGTATCCTTTGTTGAGCTTCTCAATGAAAAGAAACATCCGATTCATAGTGAGGTAATTCATTTTGAGAGACAAAAAGATACTCTCCTTGGTGAATTTGCCCTACAATACTCTGATGCATATACTGAGAATATTTTTTGTTTTACAAATAATATCAATAACACGTTAGGCGGCACACATCTCGAGGGGTTTCGGGCAGCTCTAACCCGTACGTTAAACGATTATCTTAAGAAAGACCAGAACTTATCAAAGAAATTTCCGACAGGAGTTTCTGGGGAAGATGTAAAGGAGGGATTAACCACTGTCATTTCAATCAAAATCCCCCAACCACAATTCAATTCTCAAACAAAAGAGAAACTCGTGAATGCAGAAGTTAAGGGTCAGGTCCAGACAATTGTGTCAGAAGGACTCGCTCTTTATTTTGAAGAAAATCCTGGAGTTGTAAAGAAAATAATTGAAAAATGCATTCTTGCGGCAACTGCGAGGGAGGCAGCAAGAAAGGCCCGCGATCTAACCAGAAGAAAAACGGTTCTGGAGGGTGGTGGTCTTCCGGGAAAGCTTGCCGATTGTTCTGAAAAAGATCCATCAAAATGTGAATTGTATATTGTGGAAGGAGATTCGGCTGGTGGTTCTGCAAAACAGGGAAGAGATCGTAACACCCAGGCGATTCTTCCCTTAAAGGGAAAAATACTTAACGTTGAAAAAGCCCGCTTGGATAAAATTTTATCAAATGATGAAATCCGGACTTTGATATCTGCAATGGGAACCGGAATTGGTGAAGATGAATTCAATGTAGAGAAAATACGTTATCACAAAATAATTATTATGACTGATGCTGATATTGACGGATCGCATATCCGGACGCTACTGCTGACTTTCTTTTTCCGTTACATGAGAAAAGTAATTGAAAAGGGATATTTATATGTAGCACAACCGCCGCTGTATCTGATAAAGGCCGGTCAGAAATCTGATTACGCCTACTCTGATAAAGAGAAAGATGAAGTCATCAGTAAACATGGAAAGGATGCTAAAACAGTTATCCAAAGATACAAAGGTCTTGGAGAAATGAATCCAGAACAGCTTTGGGACACAACAATGGATCCCAGTCAACGGGTATTTCTTCAAATCAGACTGGATGACATTGTTGAGGCGGAGGATACATTTAATGTTCTCATGGGCGATGAGGTCCTTCCAAGAAGAAAATTTATCGAAGAAAACGCATCCAAAGTATTAAATCTGGATTTATAGAATATGGAAAATAATGAAGAAGAAAAAGTAGTATCAAAGACTTTATTGCTTAGCACAGCTTCGCGTCCGGATATTGCGCAGGCTATCAAAAGTGGCGTCCGCATCATTCCGGTTGAAGTGGAAGACCAAATGAAGGACGCATATCTCGGATATGCAATGAGCGTGATTGTTGGCAGGGCTCTTCCGGATGTTAGGGATGGATTAAAACCCGTTCATCGTAGAATTCTGCATGCAATGAATGAACGTGCGTGGAGAAGCGACAGAGCTTATGTAAAATGTGCTAAGATCGTGGGGGAGGTTCTGGGTAATTATCATCCTCATGGAGATACTGCTGTCTACGATACACTTGTCCGAATGGTTCAGGAATTTTCGTTGCGGGTTCCGTTGATTGATGGTCAAGGAAATTTCGGGTCGATCGACGGCGACAATGCTGCAGCCTATCGTTACACCGAGGCAAGATTAACGAAAACGGCAGAAGAACTTCTACGGGATATTGACAAAGAAACAGTAAACTTTTCTCCGAATTTCGATGATACGAAACAGCAACCTGATGTATTGCCAGCGAACTTTCCAAACATTCTGGTTAACGGAGCTTCCGGTATTGCTGTTGGAATGGCGACAAATATTCCACCCCATAATCTTCAGGAAACAATTACAGCGGCGATTGAATTAATCAGAAATCCTGACATTGATATTAGAGAACTGATGAAAATTGTTCCAGGGCCGGATTTTCCAACCGGGGGAACCATTATTGGCGGAGAAGGTTTAATTTCCGCGTATACAACCGGAAAAGGCTCAATCCGGATCCGCTCCAAAGTAGAGATTGAAGAGGGAGATAAAGGGAAAGAAATAATTGTTATTACCGAAATCCCATACCAGGTTAATAAAAAACAGCTTCTCGAGAAAATTGGAGACCTTGTCAATGACAAGGTTGTAGAAGGAATTTCCGAGATAATGGATTTATCAAACCGGAAAGGTATCCGGGTGGAAATTCATACGAAGAAGGATTTCAATGCCCAGGTAATATTAAATCAACTTTTCAAATTAACACAACTACAGGTGAGCTATGGAATAACTATGCTCGCTATTCTGAATAACAGACCAAAGATTTTTAATCTGAAAGAAATTTTGCAGTCATACGCTTCTCATCGCAGGGAAGTTGTTGTGAGAAGAACTGAATTTGATTTAAGAAAGGCAGAAGAAAGAGCACATATTTTAGAAGGCTTGAAAATTGCTCTGGATAATATTGATGAAGTTATTCGTATTATCAGGGCATCAAAAAATCCGGGAGAGGCCAAAATTGGCTTAATCTCAGCTTTTCAATTGAGTGAAGTACAGACAGATGCAATTCTGGAGATGAGATTGCAGAGGCTTACATCTCTGGAAGTTCAGAAGATAATAGATGAACTCGAAGAGATAAAAAAAATAATTGCTGATTTGAAAGACATTCTTTCTTCTCCTTTACGTGTTAGCGACATTATATGCACGGAACTTGCCGAAGTAGGAAAAAAGTATTCGAATCCCAGAAGAACTGAAATCAGTCTGGAAAGTATAGAAAGTTCTGCATTTGAGGCAGAAGATCTGATTGCTGATGAAGATGTTGTTGTCCAGCTCACTCATGATCAATTTATCAAAAGACTTCCACTTGATACTTTCAAACGCCAGAAGAGAGGCGGTAAAGGCGTTCAGGCGTCTTCAACTAAGCGTGAAGACATTATAAAAATTATTAGAATAGCATCAACTCATGATAACATAATGCTTTTTTCCAATAAGGGAAGGGCATTTATGCTGAAGGTCTATGAGCTTCCATCCGCATCGAAAGAGGCAAGAGGAAAATCTTTGAAGGCATTGCTGAATCTCAACCCGGAAGAATTTATTACCTCTGTTTGTACAGTGAAAGATTTTAATGAGGATGCTATTCTCATGGTTACGAAACTCGGAGTAATAAAAAAATCTGCCCTGAAAGACTTCAAGAATACAAAAAAATCCGGTCTGATTGCCATTAACCTCAAAGAGAACGACGGTTTGATTGATGTGAAACTTCTGAAGCCTGAAGAGGATATTATTTTGGCAAGCAAGCAGGGACTTGCTTCGAGAATGAATCTTTCTAAACTCCGTACGCAAGGAAGAAGCGCAGGTGGTGTAACCGGAATGAGATTGGCGAAGGATGATGAAATCCGGGGTATAACTATAGTTGATCAAAATTCGGATTTGCTGGTTATCACCGAAAAGGGTTATGGAAAAAGAATGGAATATTCTGAATTTGCAACCAAGGGCCGGGGTGGAAAAGGGATGACATATCTAAAAATCACTGATAAAAACGGTTCTGCGGTTGGCATAGTTTCAGTCCAAAAAGATGACGAGGCGATAATAATCACACAAACCGGACAGATAATACGTTTAAATGTTGGAGAAATATCAATCATTGGACGCGCCACGGTTGGCGTGCGTGTCGTTAATATAAAGGACGACGACAGGGTACAGGACTTTGCTGTTATTGCTGAAAGAGATGAAGAGTGACAAAATTACAAAAATCGGTGATGTCGAGATTAAAGGCGATGTTATTCTTGCGCCCATGGCCGGCATTTCTGACAGTCCCTATCGGCAAATCTGCCGGGAAGCAGGATCAGCTTTTGCCTACACAGAATTTGTAAGCACAGATGGAATCAGCCATGGATCCAAGAAGTCTATTGATTTGTTCCGGTTTAGCAATGCGGAAAGACCGATCTTCTTCCAGATATTTGGAAATAAGCTGGAAGTAATAACAGAAGCGGCAAAAATAATTGAGGAACTCGGACCAGACGTCATAGACATGAATATGGGCTGCTCCGTTGCAAAGGTTGCGCATAAAGGGAGTGGTGCCGGGATGTTGCGTGATCCGGTAAACACTGGTAAGATCATTGAATCTGTAAGAAAAGCGGTTAACGTACCTGTAACAGCAAAAATAAGAATCGGATGGGATCATCAGAATCTCAATTATCGTGAAATGGTACACGTTCTTCAGGAATCTGGTATTCAGGCCATTTCGGTGCACGGAAGAACCAAATCAATGGCATATACAGGGCTTGCAGATTGGAAAATAATTTCTGAAATAAAATCGTTTGCAAAAGTTCCCATCTTCGGAAATGGAGATATCTTATCATACAAGCAAGCCAAAGAGAGAATCGCTGAATCAGGAGTAGATGCTGTTTTAATTGGAAGAGCGGCGATTGGAAATCCGTGGATTTTTTCCGGGATTGATAAGGAAAACGTAAGCTTCTCGGAGATTAAAAATATGATAGTGTATCATCTAAATCTGATGCTCGAGTTCTATGGATCTCCATTTGGATTGTTGTTATTTAGAAAACATGTTTCAAAATATCTTAAAGGATATTTTGGAGTATCCGAATTAAGGAATAAATTAGTCACATCGGACAATGTTGATGCTTTTTTAGGATATTTGAGCGAATTCAATCCGGATGTAACCCGGAGTGAATCGCAGGAATTTGCCAATGAAATGTTGAGTTGTGAGACATATTTGAATTGATTTTTCTGAATCAGCTTTTTTTTTAATTGCGTGATATTCCGATAAAGGCTCAAAATTGATGTTGTCGGATTAGTCTCCGCAATGGAGTGATTATGGCCCAAGAAAAATCAATTTTCAATAGTTCTTTTTCAGTCTTTGACCAGGCCAAACAAAAGCGGAAAAAGGCCCGGGTTCGCTTAGATGTTGCTGGCTCTTTCGTGTTGAATAAAAAAGGAATGTCCAATCAATGCAAGCTGATTGATTTAGGAACCGGGGGGCTCACTTTTCAGTCCAATTTAACTCTCTATCCTGGGGACGCTTTGGAAATGCAGTTCAAACTGAAAGAAAAAGCAGTAAATATCTTAGGTGAGATTGTCAGGACTGCGGGAAAAGATGCTATTATGAGGTACTCCGATCTTCCACAAGAAACTGTAGATTTGATTCAGGAGTATATTCATTCAGCATTTTTTGAGGATAAAACTAAGAAGAAATAAAAAAAACCAGTAGAACTAATTCCACTGGTTTTTCCAAAATCAGAAATGGCTATTATTTGTTTTCTATAGCCTTAGCTTTTGCTACTAATGCATCTCTTCCGCCTTCAAATTTAGCGTAGATTACACACTGGCATTCTTCCCAGTTGTCCTTAGATACGTCTTTTGGATCAGAACCAGGACCAGCAGCTTTACAATCATAAGCACCAACACCTTTCACAACGCCTGCGCTTTGTGAAACGATTACGGAACCTGTGGATTCACCGTCAGAAACCCCGGAAGCACCTTCCAAAGATTCTCCGACTAATTTCTTAACAACGTCGTTTGCACCTTGTAATCTTGCCGCTTCCCTGCATGTTGATTGCATCATAGCCTGG
>JAIOQL010000633.1 GCA_021413405.1 Leptospira sp. | reverse complement strand
TGATAATTCGATCACCTGGGTCCTATTGAAAACTTCAGTCATAAAACAATCGAATTGAAGTTACAAAGACAGGCAGGTCCTACTTCTTCAGAGTTTTAAAAAGCTGAATTATATCTCCCGGGACAGTAATCATTCTCTTTTTATATTGTTTTTTGTAAGACTTTTTGAATTCTTTGTGGCAGCCTTTGCAGGATTTTCCGAATTCTTTTGTCTCCAGGGCCTTATTACTTATTTCAGACCATTTTTCTTTGTTTTCTGCAATGGAAAAATTTGGAATTTCCTTCAGAACCCGTTCGATATACTTTGAATCACCCTTTTTTGATTTTTTCATGGCAATTTCTGTATAATCCTCCATAAAATCATGAAGGGTCATTTCCTTGCTTCCGGCAGGAGGGGAATCGGCGTAGACATAGGTTGAAAGGGATGAAATCAGTAAGACACCAATCAGGAGCATAATATTCATTTTTTGCATTAACATTTCTCTAAAATTTCCTTTGTGCTCTTTTCAGCTATAATTTTTTTGCAACAATCATAACTTTCATCGCAGAGATCATACAAGAAAATGTTTTCCCGCTGAACAGGGAATCGTCATCTTGGGAATCAGATGTATAATTTTTCATTAATTTCTGAAAAAATATGCTGTACTGATTTTCCGATTATTCAATCAATACTACTGGCAAGGGTTCTATGCTGAAAAACCAAACCATTCTTTTATTGTTCTTTCTTGCGGCCTGTTCGCAAAGAAATGCTCCATCGGAAAAGGAAGTAATCGAAAAACTCATTCCTGAAAATGGAAGGAAAAACCCGTCTGTAGTTCTTACCAAAAGCGCAAATCTGGATGAGACTCCAGATCTTGAAGCGATCGTTCTTGTCCGTAACGGAACTGAAGAAATACTCTCCGTTTTTAAAAAGCAATCTTCCGGTTGGGAATTCACTCTGAAAAAATCTTTCAGTCTTTTGAATATTGGACCAATTGAATATGACAAAGAAAAAAAGAAATGGCTTCCGACCGGAAATCAGAAAGAAAGGGAAGGATACATCATCAAAAGAATTCTACTTGGAGAACTCCCCGGTGATTCTTTTAACACAATTTTTATTGAGGTTCTTTCCGAGGAGCCACCTGCGGGCCTTTTTTCAGTTCCCTATGCTTTCCGGAAAAACAAAAAAATTCTGGATGGTCTTACCACCCTGAAAGAACATGAAAATCTTAAAAAAACTTTCCGGGCGGATTTTTTATATGATGAAAAAGAAAAAAATATTAAAATTTTTCCGGGTGATACATCATATGCCCAGGAATTTGTGTGGAATGGCTGGGAACTTTTGCCTGATATCAGCGGTGTTCCAATTTCCGCTCTTTTGGAAGTAGAGGTTAAAACTCTGCCTGAAAAAAACAAAGAATCTGAAATAATTCTGAATTTCAAAAACCGGGGGGCAGGAGCAAATGTTTCTTATCTGTCTTTTGGTTTTCCGGATGGAGGAATAATAAAAACCTCCGGCGATTCGCCGGGATATAAAATTTATTCCACCGGGAGTCCTGTTTATTCCATCAAAGAAAAGAAATTTTCACCGGCAAAATATCCACTGCTTGAGATCACTAAAGAAGGGTGGGGGCGAAACTATAAATTCTCAGCAAAATTCAAATTGATCCCGGTAAAATCAGGGGCACAAAAAATATTGTTCAGAACTTCTGCAAAGATCGCCAGAGAAATTGTATCTATTCCCAACGATTACAGTTCTGCGGAAACTACCGGGGACCAGCAGGGATTCCAGGCTTACACAATCGAGATTGGAAAATAATATGCCTGATCAGACGAAGGAAATGATTTATCTCGCAAGAAAAGAAATTGTGCGGGTGCAGGTTGAAAGGTTTCATATCTATTATTCCGAATATTTTGGAAAACCGGAAACAACTCCGATGGTGCAATATTTTTTCGAAAAAATCTATAATCTCGATGGAAGGGAAGAGTGGGTAAGCCTTGCGATACACACTTTTGACAAAGTCAAAAATATGATCAAGGATCACACCCGTGAAAATCTTGAGCATCTGATAGAATTGAATAATCTCACTGATAAGCTCGATGAGAAAATGTCCCATTTGCTTCTCGATCGTGGCTGGAAAGAAGAAGAAAAACTCTCCCAGGAGAAATACCTCGAACTGTTCCTGGAACTCGATCACCGGGATGAAAGAAAAAAACAGCTCGATTATGTTCTGATGAATATGAAACTATTTTATGATCTTGCCCACAGGCCAATCAATGCGGTCATTATGAAGCCGGCGAAATTCATGTCGAAAATCCTCGGCGTGTATCTACTGTTTGCAAGCATCGAAGAAGGGTATTATGCAGTGCTTCCGGTCTCCAGGGAATTGTTCGAAGCATTTTATTCCGAAGTGGAAAAAAAAGAAAAAGATTTCCTTTACACCCAGTTTCCATCTCTTAAACCACAGACATGAAACGATTCAGGGAATTCCGGAAGGATAGGAGAAAAAAACCTGAAGGATCAGTACATGAACAAAGCGACCGCTGGCTTTTGACCTATGCGGATATGATAACTCTTCTTCTCGGATTATTCATTGTGATGTATTCAATTTCAAATGTGGATCAGGAAAAATTAAAGAAAGTAGCCGTGTTTATCCGTGGAGGATTTGGTCTGGAAGGAATCGGGGAGTCTCTCGTTCTCGATGGATCTTCCGGTATTGCCGATGATGACTTCTTTGCACCTAAATCACAATTATTCAGACTCTGGGAAAGAATTGGCTATGCTCTAAAAAAAATGAAGGATGCTGACAAACTGATCCTGGGTCTTGCAAATAACGAGGAAATCAAACTCACCATATTCGCATCCTCTCTGGGAGAAGGGAAAATTGAACTGACAAAGGATACGGAATTGACATTCATAAGACTTGCAGAATTGTCAAAGGCAATGGATGTAGATATTGTTCTTCGTGTTCAGATTCCATACATACGTTCAATAGATAAAAAAGGATTTGCAAATAATTGGGATTTCACAGCACACAGGGCTTCCCAAATAGCCAGGTTCCTCAGCGAAAAATATGGAATTGAAGAATCAAAAATTTCTGTGCAGGGTTTTTCTGATTTCCGGGAGCTGAAAACCGAAAAGACGTCTCCGGAGGACATAGCAAAACAGGAACGGATTGAAATTCTGATCAGAAAACGGGATAACCGGTAAGGATTATCCGGGAATTCCCAAAATTGATTTACAGGAATCAAGGGATGTTACAAAAATTGCTGTAGAAGGGAATTAATCTTGTGGTCACTGTGATTGTATTAAAAATTTTACAGCTCAGCATTGTAAGGAATCATCATTGATAAATTTATTAAAACCAATTCAAATTTTCTTTTATGGTGTGATAGTGATTATGCTGGCGATATCCTGTTCTGAAAAAAAGGAAAAGGAATTAAAAGATGATTCATGGAGAGAAGAATCACAGAAAATCGCGTCAGTGATATGTGATAAATTCCAGGCCTGTTCAGAGGATATATTTAAAAAGATAAAACCTTCTCTCAAAAAATATGCCGAGTCAGAGATCCGGTCGGACAGGTGTACTGAAAAAAATAAAAAGAGTCGCGTCTTTTTGCTTAAAGGCTTCGATCCTGAATTTATTAAAAAAACTGTAAGAAGCTGTTTTGAATCTTTTCAAAAACTTTCGTGCTCGGAATTAAAAGCAGATGCTCTTTCGAAGATCGAAAGCTGCCAGGTTATGGAGAAAATCCAGAAAGGTGAAAAAATTTAAATGAACCAAAACGGAATATTCACAACAGATTTGAGTCGGGGCAAATTTTTGAAATGGGCACTGAAAATCTTTTCAATTTCGCTTCTTTTTCAATCCACCGGCGGATGCAGTTCCCCGCAAAAAATTCCAAAGTTGCGGGGGATCAGCGACCAGGAATATCTGAATTTTCAATCGGTTGGGGAAATATTTCTGGATGGTAACCCGGTAGCGGATTTTGATATCGGCAAAGCACTCGATGATTACATTTATGGTCATCCAAATCCACTTCCTACCAAAGATCTTGTTCATGAACTTGTTGGAGTTCCTTCATCTATTCTTGTTGCATTAGCTCTCGATTTCTCCATAACCCCACTCGTGAAACTTGAAAGAGCAAAAAGAGAAAAACGGCTTTTGTCATGGAAAAATTCCGGATCCCAATTGAAAAGATCACTCTTTTCTCTGCTGAAGTTATTTTCCTTCTTCCTCTTAACCGGGGACAAACGTTTTCAAAAATTTTCCGGATATGAGGCGTAATATGGGTGGGATACCTTCACAAAATCACCAGATCGTAACTCCGGAAAAGCACAAAGAGATCCGCAAACAGCATTCTGTAACAGGAAATACCTGGAAGTTAAGCGCTGATGTTGTAGTGATCGGATCCGGGGCAGGGGGGGCTGTTGTTGCTGCAGAACTTGCCAAAAATAAATGGAAAGTGATCCTGATCGAAGAAGGATCCTATTTCAATCCTGCAAAATTTTCCGGCGATGAATTTACATCCATGACAAGACTCTACCGTGATTCCGGTCTGATCGTTTCTGAAGAACACACGATCAGCATAATGCAGGGAAGGACAATCGGTGGCTCCACAACCGTGAATTGGCAGACTTCTCTTTATCCACCAGACTATGTAACAGATGAATGGGAAAAAAGATTTGGCCTTTCCGGATATCAAAGGGAAAAAATGAAACCTTTCATTGAAGAAGTTCATAAACGACTTGGTGTTCACCAGGTTCCCAAAAATCTTATCAATAAAAACAACAATGTTCTGCTGAAGGGAGGAGAGTCTGCCGGGTTCCATCCTGAAGTTTTGAACAATAACAATGTTGGCTGTATCGGACTGGGAAGATGCGGGCTTGGATGTCCGATAAACGCAAAGCAATCTATGTTTCTGACATATATCCCGGATGCAATTGAACACGGAGCCATGGTAATCTCAAATATGAGGGCGATAAAAATTACCGATGGCAAAATAAAAAAAGTATTTGCCGAGTTTACTCCCGATCCTTATGAAAAAATTCCTGCTGATATGATCGAAGAGATGGAAATTTCGGCACCGGTTGTTGTTGTCAGTGCCGGTGCGATCGAAGGCCCGGCACTTCTCCAGAGATCGGATCTTGGAAACAATTGGGTTGGAAAAGATCTGAAAGTTCATCCAACCTGTACAATTCTTGCGAAGTTTGAAGACGAAATCAGGATGTATTCCGGCCCTCCACAATCCATAGTAATCAAAGACGGACACAATCAGAATAACACGGGTTATGGATTCTGGCTGGAGACTGCACCGTTCCGGCCATCTCTTACAAACGCAACTCTTCAATTCACCGGGAAGCAGGCATTTGAAGTAATGAAAAATTATCCGCATTTGAATGCTGGAATTGTTCTGGTCCGGGACGGATCAGATGGTTTTACGAATGCAAGGGTTGAATGGAAATCAGGAAAACGGAAAGTCTATTTTGAGATCACTCCTGGCGATTCTAAAAATATGCTGCTCGGTTTAAAGGCTCTTGCAGAAGTACAAAAGGCAGCTGGTGCAACCGAGCTGATGTTCCCTTTTTCGAGAATGGATAAACCATTCATTGTTAAAAAGGATTCAACATTTGACTGGGTATTAAAAGAAAATCCTGGAGCCGGATCTATGACCATTGGTTCAGCCCATCCTCATGGCTCGATTCAGGCAGCATCTACCCCGGATAAGGGGGCAGTGAATCCGGATCTTGAATTGTATGGTCACAAAAATATTTTTGTAATGGATGCTTCTATTTATCCAACCGGGCTTTCGGTAAATCCGCAAATTACAACAATGAGTGCGGCTCTGCGGGCCGCGAGAAAGCTGGCCGCAGAAAAATCAGCGAGGGTTTAGTTAAATCACCCGCTCTTTTTGCAGAGCCGAAATTTCTTCGGTGCTAAATCCAATTGAATTATAGATTTCTTTGTTGTGCTCTCCGTGTTCTGGAGGATTCAGATCATAGGAACATGGAGTGTCCGAAAACCTGAACGGGGATGCAAATTGGGGAATCTTTCCAAATAGAGGATGATCCAAATCGAAAATCATTCCTCTTGCTTTGAGGTGAGGATCATTGAAGACTTCTTCTAGGTTGTTGACCGGACTCAAGCAGCAGTCTGCATTCAGAAAAAGAGGCTCAAGATCCTTCAATGTCTTCCCGGAAAAATAATGAATAAGCTTTTCCTTCAACTTTGTGAAATTTTCTTCAATCGGCGGAAGCTCTTCGAGAATTTTCTCTTCACCGATCTGCCTGAGAAATGTCCGGAAAAACCTTTCTTCGAGTGCTCCCAGAAATACAAATCTTCCTTCCTTCGTTTTATAAATATTGTAGTTTGGAAGTTTTCCGGAAAGAACTTCATTTCCCCTCTCTGGAGATTTCTTTGTTGAAAGATAAATCCCTGCATAGAGCGATAGAAATTGCAGAGAACTTTCCATCATTGAAATATCCAGCTTTTGACCTTTCCCTGTCTTTTCGCGGGAATAGAGAGCTGCCAAAATGCTTACAAGAGCCGTTAATGTGCCACCTCCAATATCTGCAATCTGGATCCCGGCAAGAGCTGGAGGCGAATCCTTTAATCCCAACTGGTCCATAACTCCAGTCAGAGCCAGATAGTTTCCATCATGACCTGCCAGATCCCTGTATGGACCTGTGGCACCATAGCCTGAAATCCCACAATAGATCAGTCGCGGGAATTTTAACTTCAAAACATCATAGCCTATTCCCATTTCGTCTAAAGCATTTGGACGAAAACCTTCGAGCAGAATATCTGCGGTTTCGAGAAGCTTAAAAAGGATTTCTTTTGCTTTCTTTTTCTTCAGATTCAGGGTGATTGCCTTTTTGTTCCGGTTGATCATGAAGAATGTTCCGGAAAATCCTTCTTCATTTTTGAACATTGCTCTTGTGCCGTCGTAGGCACGGGGATTTTCTACCTTGATCACTTCGGCACCGAGATCACCAAGGTACATTGAGCAAAATGGGCCTGGAAGAAGAAGGCTCAAATCAACGACACGAATTCCTTTGAGCGGACCGGTTTTCATTTTACATAACCCTGTTTTCGTAATATATTCATAGCATCCTTTTCCAGCAGCGCATCTTTTTCATTATAATTCAGGTTCGACCCCGACTTCCAGAATTGGATCCGAAGTTCTTTTGGTAAATCCGGTTTTTTATTTTTTGCGGTATATATTTCTGAACAATCTTTTGACCCGGGATTGCAATTTCCGGGAAATATATCCATGCCACCGACACCATAATTTCCTTTGGTTACAGGCTTTCCGTCGATTGAAAATTGAATTTCCGGTGCAGAAACATCCGGATAAATACTGAAGGAAAATTCGAAAGTCCCGCCGGAAGGTACCTCTTTTTTTAATTGGAGACCGTGCGGCGAATAGGCAACACCATCGATAGAAATCTTTTCATTCTTATCGTTTAATGTGACCGGTTTTCCCTGGCGCGATGTTACGGAAGCAAAAAAATAACGCTTTTGTTGCCCGGCAGGAACAGTGAACCTGATGAAATAACTGGAGCTTGATGGAGCGGCCATCAAACTGTTCAGTAATTCCTTTGTTTGGGAAAGTTTATTGATATCTTCAACTGGTTTGTTTTCGTCAGGATCATTTTTGAAATCAAAAAGAAAAAAAGGTTCTTCAGAAACTGTTCCGTCCCAGTTGAATCCGGGTTTGTGGTATCTATAGGTTTTATGCAGAAGCTTATAATTTCCCTGCCTGATTCCAACAACTCCCCTGCCTTCACCGAAATAATCCCTGTCGGATTTTTCATTTCCATTAATGAGAGGAATCAGACTTTTTCCGTCCATAACAAACGGGAGATCGGATTGAATGGCATCAACAATCGTAGGCATCAGGTCAATTGACCTCGTCGTAGTGTTAATCACTTTTTTTTCAGTCTGTCCCGGTAATTTCAGGAGAAGCGGTACATGGATTTCTTCATCATACAACCCCTGACCATGACCGAATAACGTATAAATTCCCGTAAACCGGGAGTGTGCATGCGAAGGATTCATAATTTCGCCGTGGTCTGATGTAATGATAATCAGGGAGTCATCAAAAATATTATTTTGCTTCAGGAATTGAAACAATTTTCCCAACTCATTGTCAACATAGGCAACTTCCCCGAGATAATTTTTTTTTCTCTGGTCTGCTCCTTCCGGAAGGTGAACCCGGTTCAAAAATTCTTCCGGTGGCGTGTACGGCCTGTGAGGATCATTGTAGTTCAGGAATAAAAAAAGCGGACGTTCATCGCGACGGCTTTTCAGAAATCTGAAAACTTCCCGGGTTATCGGTTCAGTGTCATTGTCTACGAAGGCAAAATCGAAAACCTTTTCAAATCCGGTGTCCACTCCCAGATATCTGTGATCAGTGAGAAATGGATTATTGCCTATCATAACCGGTTCATACCCGGTTTTACCCAGAAATCCGGGAAGTGGGAGTATGTTTGAATTATAGAAAGCAAGCTTTTCTTCCGGGAAAACAGGGTAGTCCCAAATGTTTATAAATGTCTTAGAAGGATAAAGGCCGGTAAAAAAAATCATCGTTGATGGTCTCGTCCAGTTTGAATTGACGAAATGATTTTTGAAGACGCTTGCGGTTCTGGAAAATTCATCAAGAAAGGGAGATGTTCCCTGCGGGGCACCGTTTTCGCCTATCGCATCAAACCGGAGTGAGTCAATTACAATAAAAATAATATTTTTCTGTTTCTGGTCCTTTCTTTTTTTTTGGGCATAATTCAAATCAAACAGTACCGGTTCCCAAATGTAGACAGGCCCCCCTTCATTTTTGAGAACCAGGAAATTTTCCGGAGAATCAGAGAATAACGGATGTTTCGATTCTATTTCTACACCATTCAATAATACTTTCAAATGTTTCGTTTCCGGTTTCTTTTTTCCGGACGAATAAAATTCAAGAGGATTTGAAAATGATTTAGAATCGAAAAAATGATTCAACCTTCCTTTGATCCTGAAACTTACCTGCCCATATTCCGGTAAAAAGATAAGTTTTCCGGAAACTTTTACTCCATTCATGGAACTTTCCTGGTTCAGGAAAGTTCCAACGGGAGAGAGTTTGCTGCTATAATAAGTATTGTAAGTTTGGGACTTTATTGGATCAGAGGCAGAAGATCCGCTGCTGATAACTAAATCAATACAATCATTCTCATAGAGAAGATTGATTACCGGTGAACAGGTTTCTTTTGCTGTTTTCTCAAAAATGTCAGGGGAACAGTTTAAAAGAATAACAGTTAAGAGAACTTGTTTAAAGGGAATTGATGAATACAAAAAGAATCCAAATGAAGAATTTAATTGTTTACGGTGAACATCTGAGATGCTGTCATCCATACACCACCGAGAATGAAAGCAATTCCAAACCATTGTAGCAGAGTGAGCTTTTCTCTAAAAATAAAGGAAGACGCAACGAGCACAATAATGAAACCAACACTTGTGAAAACCGGGTAAGCCAAAGATAATTTGAGGCCCTGTCCTAGAACATATCTGTAAGCAAGAAGGGCCAGACCAAATGATGCGAGTCCCCCAATAAATACAGGATTCAAAACTGCTAAAATTATAGAAGTGGTTCCAATATCCGGAGTTGTGATAGCTTCTTTATCTTTCAACGAACTTGCTTTGATCAGAATATTTGCCAATGCGTTAAAGAATATTCCTACAGTGAAAATGATGAGAATTTTTATGTCAAAAATAAACCTCTGCTATTCAGACGTTATGCGCTTGCCGGACAATAGTCAAATAAAAATTCTTTGGTTAGATGGGGGGTTTGTTATTAATGTTGCGTTTACTTACAAAACCATCTGTGAATGGTATTTCAATCCGGGAGAAAGTTACTCCATCTTTTGTTCCGATCCGGAACAGCGAAGGATCCAGGTTTTCAGCTTTAAGTAAGAGCAGGCTCAGTACAAGGCCGATGCCTTCCCCTTCAGTGGAGTCAGCGTTTGCAGAATAATAGGAAAGAATGTCTTCATGTTTGAGACCTTCTCTCAGTTTAGAGCGAATTCTCTCTTCTTCGATCGGAAGTATCTCT
>JAIOQL010000710.1 GCA_021413405.1 Leptospira sp. | reverse complement strand
TGCAATTTTTCATTTTCCCGGCATTGATTCTTGGTTTTTTTATCTATACTTTTCTGACAAGTGGTTCTGAAGCCGGGAAAGACCTGATCTATAGCTGGATTCTTGTAAAGGGAACTCTCGCTGCGATAGGCGCCATTGCAGCGTTTGCACACCCGCTATCGGTACTCCTGGCATTTGCTGCTGCCCCGGTCGGAAATTTCAATCCAATCATAAAACCAGGTTGGGTTGCGGCACTTTGTGAATCCTGGTTACGAAAACCTGTTGTAGAGGATTTTGAAAAAATCGCAGAGGACTCAGAACATTTCACAGGATACTGGAAAAACAGGGTAATCAGAATATTCCTGGTTTTTATGCTACCACAAATTGGAAGTTCAATCGGAACATATCTTGTTATCTGGCAGGGAGCAAGAGATTTTTTTTAGAAAAGACTATTCTTCTCTTTTGAATTTTTTCTGGAAGCTGTTGACCTTTTTAACATAGTTTTCAGTTTCCGGGTAAGGTGGGATTCCACCAAATTTTTTTACTGCTCCCGGTCCGGCATTGTAGGCCGCGAGTGCCAGGTCTTTATTCCCGAAAAGTTTTAGCATATCTTTCAGATAACTGGTCCCACCAGAAATATTTTCTTCCGGATCCAGAGGGTTCTCTACTCCAAGAATCTCGACTGTCCCTGGCATGAGTTGCATCAGGCCCTGGGCTCCCTTGTTTGAAATTGCCTTTGGATTGAAATTGGATTCTGCCTTGATAACTGCTTTAACCAGACTTGGTTCAAGTCCCTTCGCACTGGCTTCCCGGTCTATAATTCCGGATAAATCTGTCGGAGTTCCGACAATTTTCTCCGTCTTCCCTGTAGATTCCCCAAACGCCTTATTCAATTCAGATTTAAATTCAGAACTATCCCTCTTCTTCTCAAAACGGTGGGAGAAGTCTTCGTTTATCCTATCTGGGAGAGAGCTGATTTCCTGAATTCTATTCAATATCGATCGGATTGGGTCCGAATTTTCTATCTTCATAATATGTCTCTTCGGCTAAAGAGACATATTACTTAAGAAGAAATTTGTAAATTCAATGACCTTCGAATTCGCAAATAGAATAAATAGGTACACCTAACTCTGCCTGTATCCTTTTAGAACCACCAAGATCAGGAAGGTCTATAATCATTGCAGCTTCATAAACCTCTCCACCTAATTTCTGTATCAATTTAATTGCTGCACCAAGGGTTCCTCCGGTTGCAATCAAATCATCCATGATCAGGATACGATCACCTGCGACGACGGCATCGCTATGAATCTCCACTTTATCAGTTCCATATTCCAGTTCATACTCCTGGGAAATTGTTTCTCCCGGAAGTTTTCCTTTTTTACGGATGGGAATAAAACCAACCCCGAGTTGAAAGGCAACTGCCGCACCGGTGATGAACCCTCTTGCTTCGATGGCGGCAACTTTTGTAATTCCCTTGTTCTGGTATCTTGCAACAAAACTTCCAACCGTCAACGCAAGACCTTCCGGATCGATCAACAGGGAAGTGATATCCCGGAACATGATCCCTGGTTTTGGCCAATCGGCAATGGTTCTGATTTTTGATTTAACTATAGACATATAATATTCAGCTGATCGTAGCACCCTTTAGTGCGGCAATTCTTACATCGAGTGGCGGATGCGTAGAAAATAATTCGAAAAATCCTTTGTGCCCGGAAATTTTGAGCGATGCAAGTGACGCTCCCCTATTATCGACAGGACCCTCAAAAGTTCTCTTCAGATTTTCCAGAGCAGCAATCATATTGCTTCTACCGGCAAGTTTAGCTCCTCCGAAATCTGCACGAAATTCTCTCTGGCGTGAATAATAGGCAACAACCATTGAACCAAGAATGCTGAAAACTATATCCAGGACAATTGTTGCAATCATTGTGATCATGCGCTCACTTGATCCAATACCTTCTTCATCACTGCTTCCACCGAGCATTTTCCCAACGGCAAATCCAATGACTCTTGCGAGAAACATTGTGAATGCGTTTACAACGCCCTGTATAAGGGTCATTGTAACCATGTCTCCATTTGCAACGTGAGAAATTTCGTGAGCGAGAACTCCTTCTACTTCATTTTCACTCATTCTTCCCAAAAGACCCGTAGAGACTGCAACCAATGCACTTGATTTGGACGGACCCGTCGCAAAAGCATTGACTTCCGGAGAATCATAGACTCCGACTTCGGGCATAGGAATTTTTGCAGCTTGGCTCATACGCCGTATCGAATTTATTAAATTTGCATATTGACCACCGGATCTTGGATCGATGATCTTTACCCCCATCATCCATTTCGCCATCACTTTGGATAAAGCCAGCGAAATAAACGATCCAACCATCCCCCAGATAAGACAGAACATAATCAGAGCAGGGTAGTTGAGTCCGGATGCTTCCAGATATCTGTTCGCGCCGGTTACACTTGTGATAACAGAAATTGTTGCAATGATCAGAATGTTTACTAGAAAAAACAAACCAAACCTTTTGAACATATTTAATATTCTCCTCTTACAACTTAGACTCTAACTAAGACAAACCGAGATAAAACGAGTCAATACTTTTATTTTCATTTTCACTTATCCACCCTTTATCCTGAAATATTTCAAGAGTTATACGCAAAGAATCCCGCGGAATATTTGAACAAAGCTTGTGAAGTTCGCTATATGACAATTTCTTGCCAGAATTTTTTATCTGCAATTCGATATCCTCAACAAAATTGGAAGCAAGCCGTATCTGCACAAAGAGATTGGTATATTCTTCCAGAAATGCCAGGAATTCATCGTCAGAATTGTCAAGTGCAAGTTCAAATGCAAAATCATACAGATGAAAATCGTGGGCGACTAATTTCTTGATTTCGGGGCCAAATTTTTTGAACAGATCGAGAATTTTATCCGATTTAATTTCTCCGCTCTTCGTCAATAAACGCAAATGCAGAAGGTCGACTTTTTGCAAAAGTGTTTTTGCCACATCCAGATTGCTTGTGCGTTTAATAATATTTTTAAATATGATCGCATATTCCGCATGACTCAAAAGTTTCCAGTAAGACGAAAAAAGATCCGGCCTCTCTTTTTTCATAAGAATTGATTTCTGGATTGCAGTGATCTGACAATAGAACAGTTCCACAAGTGCTTCATGTGTGAAAAACGGATTCTGAAGAATTTTCTTTACTACCCTAATATCTATGTAGCGAAAATAATAATCGATCAGGTATGTAAATCCAACATCCTTTTCAATCTCCAGGGAAATCGCAGCCGGAGGGATTTTTTCCAGTTCCTCTTCAATGTCTTTGAAATTTGGTACAGCGCGGGCCATAAGCCTGTCAAGATTCGCAAAAAGATCCCGGTTTTTTTCAGCCATCAGTTTCTTATTTTTTTTCCGATGTAAGTTATAAAAAAAAGAAAGGCGAGGAGCAGGTATCCGACAGTGAAATTTCCGGAGGAGAAAAGACTGAAGTCATTTGAAATGGCATTCCCGTGCAATGTGAAAGCATGTATTATTCCGAGGGCAGACAGAACAGCACCTGCCAGGCTCCAATAGGCTGCTTTCTGCAAATCCCTATCAATGATGAAGACCACTATTGAAGCCCAGATCATAGAAAGCAACAGAAAGCCCTGGGACAGAGAAAGGATTCCGCCTAACGTATATGGAAGGAAAGGAACATCCAGCGGAGTTTCGGAAAGTGAAATAGAGTAGGGTTTTGTTATCCCTTCTGCCCGGAGCACATCCGACAGCCTGCCATTCGCATAATTGAAAACACTCTGAATGATCAGCGCTGCCCATCCGGCCAGGGCCGGGAAAAGCCCTACTACAATCGCTGGCGCATGACGTATCGGAGAAGATTCAAACGCCTGTGCCCCGATCACGATCCCTATCCAGAGAACTATTGCCATTCCAGCTTCAATCGGGATGAGAGACTGGAGGAAACTCATCAATCCGAAAGTACAAATGAGAGTAATGAATATCCCATTGAGAACAGAATATCCGGCACGGGCACCAAGTCCCTTCCATCCCGGATGACCGATATAAATCGTTGTCGGGAAAGGGGAGCCGAAGAATGTTCCGAGGATCGTACCGGTTCCATTTATAAGCAAAGAATTCCGGGTATTAAATTTATCCCCCGCAGCCTCTGCAGATTCAATATTCTGTAAGGAACCTATTACATTGAAAAGGCCCATGGGAATGATCACTGCCGCATAGAGCTTGGCATTTTCAAATGTCAAAACAGAAAAAAGATCGGAGATTGCGGGTACCGGATAATAAAACCCAACATTGCTAAATGAACTTTTCAAAACTTCAAAATTCATCATTGGTTTTCCCCAAAACCCGGAAGCCCATGCCAGAATGGAACCTGCGATTACAGAAACAAAACCGCCCGGAAGTTTGAATGGAAATTCAAATTTTCCGAAATATTGTAGCAGTATTATTCCAAATGGGATAAATGCAACCAGAGGATACTGGTATGTCCGGATAAGAAAATCCATCGAAATAAATGTAATCGCAATGCCGGATAAAGCAGAAAGGAGGGCTGCCCTTGGTGTGACTCGACGGATTTTTTCAGCAACGAAGGAACCGAAAAATTCAATCAGCCCGCTCAGAAAACTGGCAAGGAGCCCAACTTTCCATGCAAGCTTAAAATCACCCGTCGATTTATAAACCGGATATATAATGAAAAAAATGAAAGCAAAAAGAGAAACTGTATTAATTCCATAAGGCAGAGCAGTGATGTCCGTTCTGTTTTCTTTCTCTGAGAGTTTAATCGCCTGGTAAGCATAAAGGAGATTCCCTAACAACAGGGAAATCGCGACGCCCGGAAGAACCACTTTATAAATGAATTCTACCGGAAATCCGCAAAGACCAACGCAAAGACCAAGCAATACGAGAAGCTGTATAAGGTTATCGATCATTAGCCCGAAGAATCCGTCAATATCCCCGGCGGTGAAAATTGATTTGAGTTTCATTTTCTATCCTTCTCTGTTGGAGTAGTATTAACCTGTGATAACACAAGTTCGTTTGCGATTATTCGGGAGATAACCAGCATTGCGAGTAGATTTTTATAAATATTTTCTTCTTTGATTTGCATTTTTTTCAAAAAAATGTCTTTTTCATGGTTCTACTGAACTTTTTTTTACCCGTACAATACGACTGCGGGGGGAAAATGACGGAATTAAAGCATGAATCGGAGCAGCAAACCATCTTAATCCAGAATACATTCAATCACAAATCTGGACTTGGGGATAACCAGAGGACCCCCTCCAATTTTAATTTACCTCCGGAATTGGCGGAGATCCTTTATAGAAAGATTGGGATAGCGGCGAGAATTGATCAGTATTTAAACCGGCTGTTGAATAAATATAGGATATTGTGTTATTCGTCCGCTTTGCGGAAATATTCCGGGAGCAAATTAAAATACCAGGATAGGAGTGAATATTGGGAGAGGGCGAGTTTTCGTCCATTTACTGCTGACTGGGTGGAACTTCGAATTTTGTCATCAATGCATGGGATGACCATGAATAAATTTTTTGTAATGTTAGTGGAAATTGACCTTACTGAATTTGGTGATAAAATGGATAACGCGATGAATGGACTTGATCCGGGAACAATATTGCGTCGGCCGATCGTCTATAAGCAGAGTCTTTGTAGGAACAACACCCAAACAATTACGAAGCAAATCAGATTCGCTGAACCAGTTCATAAAATATACTTATTACGCGTAAGGGATCCCCGTAGCCAAAGGCAAAGAGTTGGAAAAAGAACCCCCACCGAACCTAATTCTGGCTATTAATAAGTTGAGACGAAATTTGCGAGGGGAGTCGCCCGAAAAATAATTTTATGCGTTAAGCGACATTTCTTTTTATTTTTTTGTCCCAAAATCAACCTGGATTACGTTTGATTCTCCATCCATTTTTTTAGTAATCGTTTTCTTCTTTGCTTTGTTCCCGGGTTCATCGAAATCAACGGGCTCATTAAATATCCGCATCTGGACTACTGAACTCTGATTTTTATCATACATCCTGAAAACTGCATCCCAGGGTATAAATAATTTCTCCCATGTGTAGCCAAACTGAAGTTCAGCATAGAGATACTCCGGTTGTGAAGAAACATCTCTGACAGCACGCGGACCAAGGATCAAAATAATTCCAGATTCTTTTTCTTCTCCGACAAGACCCCGTTTTCCGATCTCAAGGCTCTGGTGCGGCATGATATGAATATAAAAAGTTCCAAATTTCTCCCAGAATACATCAAACACACTTGCCTTGAATTCTCTCAGACATTTCAATTCTTCCGGTGTAATTTTTTCTTCCAATGCCTGACCTACTGATGGGTTGCTACGTTGATATAATCTTCGTGTTTTTTGTATTCAGGGATAATTTCTTTAAATAAATCGTAAATCTCTTTTTCTTTGTTTGCTTTTGCCATGCTAAAAAGCTGATTAAGTTTATTCTGAAAAAGAAGCTGATTATAATTTTCAAAAGGTGCGGCAATCCTGATCTTAGGATGATGCGTTTTTTTCAGCCCTTCAAGATTCAATAAAAGTTCCTCAAAAAGCTTTTCTCCCGGGCGAAGACCGGTGAAAACTATATCTATATCTTTATATGGTGCAAACCCGGATAACCTGATCATTTCTTCCGCAAGATTCAGGATCTTGACCGGTTCTCCCATATCCAATATGAAAATTTCTCCCCATTCTCCCATGCTTCCTGCCTGGAGTACAAGTTGGGAAGCTTCCGGTATTGTCATGAAAAATCGTATGACATCAGGGTGAGTCACCGTAACCGGCCCGCCTTTTTCAATCTGTTCCCGAAAGCGTGGAATCACACTTCCACTGGATCCAAGAACATTACCGAAGCGTACAGTTATAAATTTCGTTTTGGAATTTGGGGCTATATGCTGGAGATATAATTCTGCAGCCCTCTTTGACGCGCCCATAATATTGACCGGATTTACAGCCTTATCCGTTGATATGAGAACAAACCTGTCAACTCCGGCAAGTCTTGAAACATCGGCGATATTTTTGGTCCCAAGTATATTATTTAGAACCGCCTCGCTTGCATTCAATTCCATTAACGGCACGTGTTTGTACGCAGCGCAATGAAACACAACAGATGGCGCATAACGTTCGAAGATATAACTCAGCCTCGAAATATTCTTTACGTCTCCGATTACGGAATAATATCTGATATCCGGGAACGATTTAATTAGTTCATAGTCGATTTCATAGAGCGGAGTTTCAGCAGAATCGAGGAGCACCACACGATCCGGTTCGAAGCAGGATACCTGCCTTGCAATTTCGCTACCGATAGAACCACCGGCCCCTGAAATCAGAATTGTTTTTGCTTTCAGATAGGATTTTATTGAATCTACTTCCAAATCAACAACAGCTCTCCCAAGAAGATCCTCAACCCGGACTTCCCTCAACTGACTGATTTTTGGCTTCATCGTAAAGATTTCGTTGATGGAAGGGAGTATCCTTATATTGAGCTTCAGATTCTCCGCAAGTTTTGTGAGATCGCTCACTAGTTTTCCCGGTGGATTTGTCATTGTAATGATCAGTTCACTCACTGAGAATTTACTGACCATTTCTTCTACCTGTTCGATAGTCCCGAGAATCGGGACTCCCTGTATATGAGCACCGATCTTACTGGTATCATCATCCAGAAAACCTACAGGACGCAAATTGAGATCCGGCTGCCGTCTTATTTCTGACAGGAGCATTGCGCCTAACTTACCAGCACCAACGAGAAGTGTCGGATTCCCCGATTTCATTCTCTGATTCAGATACTGATCCCGGATAACCCGCCAGAAGAAACTCCGGAAACATAGAAAACTCAACAGGAGAAGAGAATCCAAAATCGGAACCATCCTGGACTGCTGGTAGAACCTGTTATAAAAAAGAAGTGCGGTTGTTGAGACGAGGGAGGAAAACAATGTTGTTTTAATAATTTCGATGAGGTCATGGATGGAAGCGTAGGACCAGATAGAACGGTAAATTCCGGAAAGCAAAAAAATGACCGATCTTGAACCGACTACTATTAACAGAGAAACAAAGAATGCCTCTTCCCTATCTGTATAAAAATCAAAGCCTTCATATCTGATCAGGTGGGCAGCGACAAAAGATGCTACCATCAGCACCAAATCGATAGGGAAAACAAGCAATCTCCTGCTTACATTTTTCATATTCTTCTATAATTAATATACGGTATCCGCTGAAAAAGTCCATTCTTTATTCTTGTAAAAAAATACGACTTTGTAAAAATAGTGTCACGTTGTTCTAACCAAATGAGTTCCGCAAAAGAATTAATTATAAATCTGTCCGGAAATCTGAACGCAGAATTATGCTCTGAACTGGAAGAAAAACTTCGGGTAATGGAAAAAAAACCTTTATCGCTTCTTTTCGATGCATCAGAATTAACCGGAATAGAAAAATCAGGAGCTGATGCGTTAAAAATTTTCAGATCTGAGATGTATCAATCGGGAACCAGAACTGCATTCTGTAACCTTAACGATGACAGAAAAGCAGAATTTAATTCTTTTGACCTCAATCTGATTTTTAGAATTTTCCCTGGAAGAGAAGAAGGCAAACTTTACCTGAAAAATTCAGGAAAGGTTTCTCCGATTGAAACTCCTGTTACCACTACTGTAATCCCGAAAAATAATCCGGAAACAAATTCCTTTTCGGTTCATTGTCCGGGCTGTTTTTCAAAATTAAATGTGAGCAAAAAGGGTAATTACGCGTGTCCGGTATGTAATACTAAATTTTTTATTCACTCAAACCACCGTATTTCCGCATATGAAAAACTAAATTGACATAATCTAAATTATGGGAAGTTGATAATATGTCCCTTAACTTAGACTATGCCGATTAGTATCAGCCTGCTTTTAGTTGTTTTCTCTTCGCAGGCGACATTTTTTGATCCAAAAACTCTTTTAAAGACTTTTGGATAACACGGGATTTTATTCCTCCGACTTGCTCTATATACTGTTCTAATTGCTGATCTAAGCTAATAGGCAAGCTGACTGAAATTTTTATCGCATTTGTCGCCACTCCGAAACCTCCTTCTGGAGTATTTCGGAAGTCTCTCGCCTCAGCCTGGTTCAATGTCGCTACCCGATTCACAAACAACATTATGACCATGGCCTAAATTATGTCAAGGAGAAAAAGTAGCAATTTTGATACTTTTTATTATGAGGAACAAAAGCAAAAGACAGCCGGGAAATCAATCCCGGTCTTTCTTACTAAAACCTACTCTTCGATAAAATCGAATTCCACTTTAATTGATTTTAGTTTTTTAACTTTCTCAATTATTGCATGAAGTTCGTGTATTGTTTGGATTTCTCCAATCTCCTCTGGACCACTCGCGTAATCGTTAGCCTTCAACGGATCACCTATCGACCTTTCTATGCACAACGTTCCCTTTTGAACAATATGACGAACTTTCGTCACTTCCTCAATTTTATACCTACGGATTTTGTTTCCCATATTTTACAGCTCCTTTCAGTGTATTTAGCACCTTGTTCATAGAGAATATTAATGATTAATTTTGATTCCAAAGTGATTTCTGGAAAAAAAATCAAAATACTGACCTATTTCCCATTATAAGAAACATAATACGGCTAAAATCCGGGTTTAAACAACAAAATGATCATGTCGTCAATTCCAGAACTCACTAATTATGAAGGAGGATTCAATACATGAATCTACAAATAAAACAAAACATTTCAATTCTAAGAATTAAGAACTGGTGGTCTGGTCCAATTTTTCACATTGCGTATAGATTGAGAAATAACGGACTCTTCTACTGGGATATTCTTTGTCATGGAAAACACGCATCATCAGATGTAATTAAAATCTGGGATAAATGGGAGAACTTATCAATCAGAGACTGTAAAATAATATTTGATAAAGCCGAACGGTTGAATCATCCACAATATTGTCCAGTCTGCAAGTTCAATTTAGATTCAGATTTCCTTATTTCACAGGAGAAGTAAATTAATTTCACCGGGTGTAACCACCCGGTCGAAGTAAGTCTTTTGATTTTATTCTTTTTTTAGAATTCGAGCAGCTTCTTTATAGATATTTTCGCGATTTTTTGCTACTAAAATTCTAACTTTGTCGCCTTTAATTTCATAGATTATTCTATATTCCACTGAGTGGAGGACAAAGTGTCTTGAGTACAATCCTGCAAGATTCCCGAATAATACCTCTCCGTTTAATTGAGGATTCTCAATGATTTTCTCAATTTCTTTTCTGAACTGTTCCTTTAACGCAGGGATAGCTTTTTTAATGTATTTTTTAGGTTGGTTATTATCAAACTCAACGGAATACATTTGCTCCTGCTATTCATCGTCTGAAAAAACTTCCTCAAAAGTAGAAAACTCTCCTCTGTCCATTCTGGACTTAGCTTGCAAAATTTCCTGAACAAATGCTTCGGAGTAAATTTCATCAATGATCTCATTGGTCATTGCCGCTTCTGGAATTAAATTAGTTCCAGCCTCTTGCGGAATAATTACCAAATCCTGCAATATTGGAAAATCCAATTTCTGAACCAAGTATTTTGGGTTGATGTCCATATCTAAATTGATACTACTTACTGCCATTGTAATGTTCATTTACGTCACTCCAATAATGATTTAAATATTT
>JAIOQL010000709.1 GCA_021413405.1 Leptospira sp. | reverse complement strand
GTTCTTTTTTGTTTTAATTCGTGCAATTCATCTGAGCCGGTGAAGAATCCGGGAGATTTCGTGTAGAAGTGAAAGTAAAGAAAAGGGAACATTAATATCCCTGCAAACAGAATATAATAGAAATATAAAAGTAGATCCATTACAAGTATTCAATTAAATTAAGCGGAGTAGCGCAATACAATTCCGTCCGCCGGCACCATTTTTGTACTTGCAGTTAAAATTATTAAATCATCTTTTTAGCTTATGAAAAACGCATTTATCCCTCCTAAGCTGGAATATCCGATTGCCTGGATGATCGATTTTTCATTCCCGCTTTTCGCAAAATTCGGAATGAATCTGAATGGAATTGACATTTCCGGCAAAGATCGGGAGCTTTTGCGATCCCTGAGAAAGGAAAGGATGCTTTATATGAGCAACCACCCGTCCACTATCGAACCTCCCATAGCCTACTATGTTGCAAATATCATGGGAACCCGATTTCATTACCTTGCAGCCCGGAATGTTTTCAACTGGATGTTTGGTCTTCTTGGAGATCTGATCAGTAAACTGGGAGCTTTTTCTGTTCTTACGGGAACTACTGACAGGGAAACATTAAAGACTTCGAGGTCGATTCTTGCAGAACCTGGCGGGAAACTGGTGATCTATCCGGAAGGAATGTGTAGTATGGAGAATGATAACCTCGCCCCATTCATGCCGGGAATCGCGCAGATCGGATTTTGGGGGCTCGAGGACGCGCGGAAAAATGATTCTCAGGCAGACATTGTAATTCTCCCGGCATTTGTAAAATATACTCTTGCAGGTTCCAGGACATCTCTTCTTCAGGAGATAGAATCTTCCCTTCGCCGTCTCGAAGAAAAACTTGGAATTGAACCGGGGAACCGGAATCTGCTCAGACAATTTCTCGCAGTGGGCAGAGTTCTTCTTGAAAATGCAGAAAAGGAATATGGAATCAACGCTTCTGACAATGACGATTATGATTACCGGGTCGGTCATGTGCGTCATGCGGCATTGAACAGGGCTGCACAGAGATTGCAGGTGAAGCTTGATTCCGGATCAGATTCGTTTCATAAGATCAGGGAAGTTTTTAAAGTCAAGGATGCGATTGATTCGGGGATAGAGGATTCAAAGCGTCCCAAAATTCCACCGGAAGATTTTATAATGGGATCGAGGGATCTCGATACGGCATATACTTTCATTGTCATTAAACCTGAATATCTTGTGTCACGACCGACTCCGGAAAGATTTATGGAATGGATATACAGATGTGAAACGCATGTTTTCGGAGCTACTAATTTCCGTGCCCGGCGTGCGAGGGTTATTTTTTCGGATCCTTTCCGGATTGGTGATTACTATGAATCTTACAAAAAGGATAAAAAGAAAACTGTCGATGAAGTCACAAAACGTCTGCGGAAAGACATCGAATCACTTCTGGAGCAATGCATCTCTATGAGTGAACCCCTGGTTGCACCTTATGACGCAGGAGATGGAGTGAAATATAAGAACCTTTCCAGGAAGTGAAAAACAAAATTTAAAAAAAGCAAAGAATTTATTTTTCGTCCAGCTCCCGGATATATTCATTTCTGAGTGATTCTTTGGCCTGATCATCAACTGGTACTTGCTGTTGATCTTTTTTCTGTCTTATCTTTTTCAGATACACAAAAATCAGAATTAATCCGGAAATTATAAAAAATAATAAAGTAAAATTGATTTGAGTTGGGTCGGGGTCCGCAAGAATTCTCGGTCCAAATCCCCGTACAAGTCCGTTCACAATGTCTTCATTTCCTTCTTTCAGGAATTTTTGGACAGTTGGATCTGAAAATATTTCGTCGCCGAACCCGTTTTGTGTTTTAGCAATTATTGTCTCAGAATTTTCTCCTTTCCGTATCCGATTTTCAAAAAATTGTTTCAGATATGCCGATACCCGGCAATTGTTGAAGGAACAGCTTTTTATAGGAAGAGACGGAAGACAAATGCACCGGATTTTTGAAGTTACTTCGTTGAACGTCTGAAGATGGGCAGGATCGCTCAGGGTAGTATTTGTGGATTCCGGAAGGACGGAGGTAGTC
>JAIOQL010000708.1 GCA_021413405.1 Leptospira sp. | reverse complement strand
CATACCGGAGAGACGGGTTTGAATCATTCACTGCCTTATAGATAGCAAGAGTGACATCGCGAGCTTTGGAAACAGGCATGAGACTCTGGTTTTTCGCCAGCTTATTTGCTTTTTCTATAAGAGCAGAATATGGTGATTCTTTTTTTGCGGGAGGATTTTTCATATTTTCATTAAACATAGTTTTCACCGGACCCGGTTCGATCAGAGACACGAATACATTGTATGGAAGTAATTCATACCGCAGGCTTTCAGAAAATCCTTCGAGGGCAAATTTGCTCGTGTTATAGGCACTCATCAGTGGAGAACCGATTCTTCCGAATCCGCTCGACAACTGGACAATCCTTCCTGCGCCTGATTCACGTAGGATCGGGATCAGCTTCTTAGAAGTTGCAATCGGCCCGAAAGTATTTGTTTCAAGCATTGCCCGGTATTCTTCGAGGCTCGTTTCTTCGACGGGTGAAGAAATTCCATAGCCAGCGTTGTTGATTAATGCAATGAAGAAATCTTTCGGTGCGTCCCTGATTTTTTCCTTTTTCAGGATATAATCAAATGCTGAATTTATATCTTTCTTATTGTTCACATCGAGAAGGAATGGTTCTATCTGTTCTGAAAGCGAATTTTTTTCGGACTCCGCCCGGATGAGTCTCAGTTTATCTTTCTTCCGTGCCGAAGAATATACTTTGAATCCTTTTGATGCAAGGTAAGTCCCGGCATCGAGTCCTATTCCCGAGTTTCCCCCGGTGATAATTGCAATTTTTTTTCTTTTATTCATTTCAATCTCCGGTTAATATTTGAGTCAACTACTCAATATTTTCTATTCTTTGAAATAAATCATACTGTTTTTCTGCCAGTTCAAGGTCTCCGGGAGCTGTTATTTTCAAATTGTAAGGGTTCGCTTTTTCCAGGTGGGTCTTTTTTCCGATCAATTGAACCCATGAGGATAGATCTGTCGGAACACCGCCAGGTTTCGCTTTCATAATTTGGCGGAGAAGCCCGGTATGGATCGCCTGCGGCGTCTTTATAAGATAAACATTTTCTCTCTTCAGTATTGATTCTGCGAATCCATCTTCTGCGATAACAACGGTGTCAGTAACAGAAGATGCAACTGAGGAAGATCCATATTCTACTGCTCCACGGGAAACCAGGTCCAACTCTTTTGCAGCAAGAAATGGTCTCGCAGAATCATGGAAAATTATCACATCATTCTCATCATATTTAATCGCAGATAAGGCGCATAACGTAGATTCGTGCCTGGTTTTTCCACCTTCGATGATCCTGTCGTTGGGTTGAAGAAAATCTTTCAGTTCTTCCTCGGTTTCCTTTATATATTCCGCAGGAGCGACAACGACTACCATTTTGAAGAGTCCCCAGGATTGAAATTTTTTCAGACAGTGGGAAAGCAATGTCATATTTCTGATTTTCAGGAACTGTTTCGGAAGATCGGACTTCATCCTGGAACCGGTGCCTCCAGAAAGAAGGACTCCATAGATATTATTCAAATTTTGCTCCCGGAATCGTCCATAAGAAAGAATGATGCGGTATTGACCAGAAGCACAATTGCAAAAACATATCCCATCCAGTTGAACTGGTAGTCCGAATTTTTTTTAAAATCAACAAACAACCAGGAAGGGTCAATGAATCCAGCAATCAGGATGATCACCATTATTGACTGAAGGGTCACGAAAATATATTTGACCCAGAAACTTCTCCAGAATCCGACAAAGAAAAAATTGATCAGACTAAAAAGGATAAAGAATATGTTCATTTTCACGGAAACCGAAATATTTTCCTGCTGGTTGAAATTCACAGAATAATCCACCCAGCCCTGTGCGCTGAAAGCAAGCTGAATAAACAAGAGCACGAAAATTGATTTTTCAAGCATATTTTTTTCGTTCCAGAATTCTGCAAGCTTCAGATACATTTTCAGAAAAAGATTCGCCCATCCTTTCAGAACTATCGGAATCAGCTTCAAAAAGAGCTGTAGGTCATTCAGGATTTTCAATTCAATTCCACTGTAAGTTCAATTTCAACCAAAGCATTGAGCGGGAGCGAACTCACTCCAATTGCAAACCTTGCGTGACGTCCAGGCTCTCCGAAAACATCGAGAAGCAAGTCACTCGCCGAATTGGCGACAATGTGCTGTTCATAGAAGTCGGGACTGGACGCTACATAGACTCCCAGCTTAACAACCCTTGAAACCAGATCGAGATTTCCCGCTAAACCCTTT
>JAIOQL010000707.1 GCA_021413405.1 Leptospira sp. | reverse complement strand
CTATCCAGATGAATAAATATTTATTGTTCTTTCATTAATTACCAGGAATATCCGGGCTCGTCATACTTGTTTTCTCATCAGGCACCTTGTCAGCATCACTATCGAGCCATTTATTTGTAATTACGGAACGTCTTTCCGGAGAAAACAAAGTCAGAAGATATGTTGTGATTGTCGAACGTCCGTCTTCCTCTGCATCCTTATCCATTTGTTTAAAAACATCTATGATGTCCTGGTCAGGCCAGTTGCGAAGCATACTCACCGCAGAATCAGGAGGCATGTTCGCAATTTTATTTGCGAGAACTTTGATTTTATTTTTCCGGTTATTATCCTGTGAAAGTTTATCGCTGATTTCTTTCTCTTTAATCTTGATTCCTTTCTTGATAGCTTCCAATTTTTCACTTTCTGCTTCGAGCTTTTCTTTATCACTGTCAAGGGAGAGTCTCAATTTCTCAACTTCTTCTCTTTCTTCGGCAAGTCTTTCCTGGTCTTTCCTGAATTTTAACTTCTCAATCTCGGTAGGTGACTCACTGTCATGATTAACGATCGCCGGTTTTTTTGAAAGAAACGGGAATATCTCGTCCGCATCAATGATCTGGTAATAATCAAAAATAAAAAATCCTATTGCAATCAGGAACGCGATGAGTACCACAAGGTAAAATGCCCGCGCTTTGTCAGTTATACCGCCCATAAATTCCTCCTTATGCCTTTAAATCTATTATTGAACTTTTAATTGTTTCGTCCAATTTCTGCACTCTTGTCTTCAGAAGGTTAACCCTTTCATTCAGGCCAGCGAGAGAATTTTTCAAAGACTCTTCCGCATTCACTTCAGATTTAAAAATTTTTCCCAGGATATTCTCAAAACTAAGACTTTGCTTTTCCCCCGTAGAGTTCCCCCAGCTTATCAAACTCTGTTTTGACACGTTCGGCTGGCCCGTCGGAATCAGGTCCCCCGTCATCGATGTAATCTTCTTCATCAACTGATCTGAAAATTGTCCCCCGATTTTCATTCCTGGTCTCTCCTTCCTTTTGTGCGGCGCGGATATTATTAAATTCTTCTACTTCTGATTTTTCGATTTTTAGTAAAACCTGATTGAATTCTGCAAGTTTTCTTTCTTTGAGAATTTCGATGATGCGGACATCTTTCCTTGCATCCTTGACTCTTTCCCTTGCATCTGATAGATCCTTGTCTTTTTTCGCTATTGCCAATTCTAAATCATCATTCTCAATGTACAACCTTTTAATGTAGGCCTCGTAGGAATAGAATTGAAGGAGATCACCGCCGGCCTTGACAATATTCTCGAAATTTGTCTGAACCAGTGAAATTTCTGAATTGTTTGAAAGTATCCTGTTCCTGTATGCGTTAATGATTCCCGCGATTATGGAAAGTTTTCCAAGTTCTTCGTCCAGCGATTTCTGACGAAGTTTAAGAATGGTTTCCAGATGAAATTTGAACTTTTTCAATTCTATCTATCTTCCCTGGATTCTTTGAAAATATCCTTTAGCCGTGCAAGCGTTCCCTTATAAGTACTTTTTACCTCTATCTTTTGCTTTAGAAATTCATCGATGACATCCTTCTTACTGATCGCAAGATCGGTTTTAGCATCGGATCCCCGGACGTAGGCGTTCAATTTTATCAGATCTTCGCTATTCCGATATGTTGAAATCAGCTCTCTCACGAAATTTGCATATTGATTCTGCTCTTCTGTTACTATCTTTGGCATCACCCTCGAAAGAGATGCCGGAATATCAATCGCAGGATAATGACTTTTCTCTGCAAGCTCCCGTGACAGAACGATGTGGCCATCGAGGAGTCCACGGACACCATCTGCAATCGGATCATTCATTTCATCAGCTTCTGTTAATATTGTATAAAATCCGGTAATGCTACCGTTATTTTTAGACGTCCCGGCTCGTTCAACGAGCCTCGCCATTTTTGAAAATACGCTTGGACCAAATCCACGGGTGATCACTGGTTCTCTGTTGGAAACAGAAATTTCCCTCGCCGCCTGCGCAAACCTTGTCAATGAATCCATAAGTAGATTAACATGCAGCCCCTTTTCACGGAAATATTCTGCTGCCGCAGTGGCAAATAACGCACAACTCACCTGCTGCATCTTTGGCGAATCCGAAGTTGCCACGAAGACAACAGATTTCCGGAGTGACTCTGTACCGAGATCAACCTCCAAAAATTCGTTTACTTCTTTCCCGCGTTCTCCGAGAAGAGCGATAACATTAATGTCTGCGTCTGTGTATCTCGCGATCATTCCAAGAAGACTTGACTTTCCTACCCCGGAACCTGAAAAAATACCCATCCTCTGCCCGCGACCTACAGTGAGGATTCCGTCTATCGCACGCACCCCGGTGGACAGAATGTCTTTTATGATTGGTCTTTCGAGTGGATTCGGCGGCTCACTGTCGGGCGTCCGTTCCTCTTTTGTAATTATAACGCCTTTACCATCGATCGGTTTCCCGGCTCCATTTAAAATTCTTCCAAGAAGTTCATCTCCAACCGGTACAGTTAATTTTCTTCCAGACGAAAAAACAAATGCCTGCGGAAAAATACCCTCAACTTCTCCGAAGGGCATCAAAGTATATTTATGACCATCAAAACCTGTAATCTCGCACTGGAGATACCCTTTGTTTTCATGTTTTTCAACATCCATTATTTCACCAATTCTCGAATCCGGCGGGCCTTGCGAATAAATTACGTTCCCCGAAACACCGATAACCTGTCCCGCTTTCCGGAAAGGTTCCGTTTTATCAATGATCATAAAATATTTTGAAAGTACGTCTACTTTCTCTGTGAATTTTTTTTCAATCATCCCGGCTTATGTCTCATTATACGTTATGCGAAATAGCTATACGAAAATTATTTGCAATGCTCGCGTTAGGGATGCGACGGGCGGCGCAGCCGGTCCAGCGAAAGCTGGACGGAACCCCAGAGCAGCCCGGCCCGAAGGGCAACGCCCAAAAATTAAATTGGTTCTGCATTCCTGATCGCTTCTTCAATTTCTTTGAGTTGGGTGCTGATTCTTGCGTCAATTGCTCCGACATCAGTTTCGATGATCACTCCACCACGATCGATGCGGGAGTCTTCAAAGATGTTCACTTTCCGCAGTGACTCCATCATTTTGATGAGCTCATCCTTGTGAGCAGTAGTGAGCTCAAGGTCAGCAAAATTTACACGGATATCAACCCGATCCCTGTCTTTGATCCGCTTGAGAGCTTCCCTGATATTGTTCAGTACAATTTCTTTTCTTTCTATGATTTCATCTTTAATTACTTTTCGCGCAATGATTAGAATCATTTCCACCATTTGTTTTTCAGATGCCTGGATGATATCTTCGCGGATATCTATCGCCTTACCAACGATCGTTCCA
>JAIOQL010000706.1 GCA_021413405.1 Leptospira sp. | reverse complement strand
GCGGAGCATATCTTCTGATTAAAAGATGGAAGTAATTTTCCCTTCCGGACTCTGAAGTCTTGCTTAAATAATCATCCAAAAACTGAGATGGAATTAACAGTGTTGATTGTGTTTTTCTTTCTTGAATCGGTTTTACCATATTGGTTCCTCATATTTAATTTTGCTTTGAATTTCAACGGGGATTTAAGCAACGTCCTTTTTACACAATTATATCAGGTAAAAAAAGTTCAGTTTGCATCGTATTTCATGAAAAAAAATGAATTAAATTGAAAAAAATTTCAATTTTTGTGAATAAGCACCCACAGATTGTCCGGATAAATTATCTAAATTTATCGAGATTTGCCGGGCAATTATTGGGCGTTGAGTCGCTGTACAAGCAGGAAACATTTTTTACTTTCGCGAAGATCCGGTTGTCGGTTATCAGCTTTTTTAGATCTTCCCTGATTGCCCCGGTCAATTCGTCGCGAACAAGATAGATCAGGCAGCCGCCGGCCTGATCTTTAGTGGTCTGGAGTCCGGGCGAAACATTCAGTAGATCTGCCGCAATCGCAATCCTTCCTTTCGTGGAATTCAGAAAATCCAGTTCTGAACTTTCAAAAAGAGCCGAACTGCTCAGAATATTTGAATTTTCGCACTGGTCGATGAAGTTGTAGAGATTGTTTGAGTTGAGAGTGTCTGATTGCGTATTTGTAGTTGCCTGTTCCAGGAGAATTCCGGATGCAGCTATTGACTGATTGCAATCGGAAGTCTGTTTTTTTATATCGTTGATCAGACTGAACCGGGAAGTTATTTCACCGGAAGTGAGGATCAGTTCAGAAGAATTGCAAAGTCCTCTCGGCCTCCTGTCGCAGTAAATCTTTCCTTTTCCTGTTGAGGTTCTTTCTGTCCTGAGGCAATTTCCTTCACCTCTATAGCGGATCAGTAAAAGCATTGATGCATTGTAATTTCTCTGTTTCTCCCTGAATTCAGAATCGTTGTTTTTGCAGAACGTTGCAACGTAAAGACACAGAGATGTTATTATCATCGTCAGGAATGCTGAACGTATATTTTTCGTTTCAATTTTTCCGTTCATGACCCTTAGAACCTTGCCTCGATCCCGAAATTAATGTATGGAAGATACAAAAGGTGTCCACCGGTCACGGGTGACTGAATGTATGGTGAATTTGTCGTATCATAGGAGAGGGCAGGGTTGGAACCATTCACATATGGTTTTGTATTGCTGAAATCCTGCCCGGTTGGATTTCTTCTTCCGTAAAGATTTATCAGTTCGAGATAAACGTTAATATATCCCCATTCATAATTGTAGAACCTGTCAAACCTTACATCGAGCTGATGAGTAGAGGAAAGCCTGTCAGAATTGTAATTTGTTGAATAATTCGGTACGTAAAGATTAAGACCGAAAGTCGATGCTGCACCGAGCTGTGATGAACTGGTGATCGG
>JAIOQL010000705.1 GCA_021413405.1 Leptospira sp. | reverse complement strand
CTGCTATAATACCGGATAATTTTTTCAAGAGCCGGAAAATATGAATGCCCAAACAAATTTAAGTGAACGAGAATCGGATAGATTTGCCAGAATAGAACCCGTTCCGGAAAGCCGTCGTTCAAATTCAACTCAACCTGTAGTTCCCGCATCCAATTCCCTGACGGAAACCCTCCAAAAAGCAAAGACATTCCGAAGTCTTGCTCCGGGTGACCGAATGAAACTGAAGGATCAATGAAAAATACTTCTCCGGATCGTGATTGAATTACATTTCCGGACCAGAGGTCCCCGTGAATCAGCCTTGGTTCCAGGTCATTCAATTCCCATTCTTCTGTCTTACAATGAATAATGGTTTCCAGTTTTGATGCAATGCCTCTGGAAATAAGATTGTTTTGGTGCGTCAGGCATAATTGTGGTTCAATCCTGTCCAACCACCAATAATCCAGGAATGAATCATGAAACCGGTTCGATTGTTTAAGGCTTCCTACAAAATTATCGCGATTCCATCCCCATTTTTCATTTTTTACAGAATATAAAGACAGGAGGGTGTTATATAGTAGTTCTCCATCTGCAAATTCTGCTCTATCAATGTAATCCATTGCGATAAAATAAATGCCTTCATCTTCCCCTGCCCCGAAAACTTCAGGAACCCGGACGCCAGCAGTCCGCAATGCATTGAGTCCTTCTGTTTCCGCTTGCGCCATTGAAAGCGAAGAAACCTGTTTCAGGACAAATTCTTTCTCCCCAAATGAAATCCGGTGAATTTCGAAAAGCCCGTTCCCGATTAGGCTGATTTCACAAGATCGCCTGACGTATGAACTGCTATCTATGCCTGTTAACTTTGAAATAATCCGGCGTGCTTTTTCTGAATCCAATCCAGCAATCCTTCCGAGGAACGAAGTACTATATCCTGCACATTTTCAAATCCTTCCAGCCCGCCAAAATAAGGATCCGGCACATCCGGAGTTCCCGAAGATTCCCTTTCAAATTGTCTGAATTTAACGACTTTATCTTTTTCTGTCTCATCCGAAGCAAGTGCTATGACGTTCCGGTAGTTGGAATCATCCATTACAATGATATAATCAAACCTGGAAAAATCCGAAGAGCGAAATTGCCTGGCTTTATGATCCAGAACTATCCCCCTCTTCCTCGCAACACCCCGCGTGATTTCGTGAGGAAGCTCACCGATGTGATAGTCTCCTGTGCCTGCGGAATCAATTTCAAACATTTCGCCTAACTTGCTCGAATTGACTATATGTTTGAATGCTCCTTCAGCTGCCGGGGAACGGCAAATATTCCCGAGACATACAAAAAGAACCCTGATCCTGATCATATTGAACTTAGCCTTTGCCAGATAAAATCAGGAATATTTCTCATTATAAAACCAATGATTCCCCATGGAAATCTCGGAACTGTTGATACAGAAACTTTTTTCTCAATGAGATTGGCGATTAACGTTCCCCCTCTTGAAGGATTGACCACAAACGGCCGGCTTTTTTTATCCTGATTGATTGGAGTATCAATAAACCCCGGCTGAATTGTTGTAACTGTAATATTGAATTTTTTCAATTCCGAACGCATTGCTTCCATATAAACTGTCAGACCTGCCTTTGACGAACTGTATGCCGCGCTTCCAGGCAGTCCCCTGAATCCGGCAACGCTTGATATCCCGACTATTTGTCCGGATTTTTGCTTCTTCATTATATCTGCGGCAGAAGAAAAGCACGCCATGGCTCCTATTAAATTTACATCAATAATTTTCTTATTAATCTGAAATCCGCTAACACTTGTATTTTTTGTCCCGGCAATTCCGGCGTTTGCGATAAAGATGGATAGAGTTCCTCCGAGGCTGGACACAAGTTCCGGAATTGTACTGAACACCTGGTCGTAGTCAGTAACATCTAACATCCGGTTTTCAACGCGGAGATTCTGATTTTGGCCCAAAATTTCCTGTTTCAGCCCTTCCAGAAGATCAATTCTCCTGGCAGTCAACCCTAGATTATATCCCCTTCTGGCGAATTCAAACGCGAGAGACCTTCCAATTCCTGAGCTGGCTCCCGTAATGACTATATTATTCAATTTTTACCTTCCAGTTTATCTATTTTTAGATTCATAAATTCGCTTATTGGATCAACTAAAAACCAGCCCGGAACAAAAATTAATTGATCTCATTTGGATGCTTAATAAATATTTTATTGCTACATGGAAAAAGAGGTTATGTCAGAAAAAAAGGAAAACGAAAAGGAACTGGAAATGCTTCGCAAGCTCGTCGATGC
>JAIOQL010000620.1 GCA_021413405.1 Leptospira sp. | reverse complement strand
CCCTCAAACGGAAAAGCTACTGTAGATCTCGCCGGATTCAGGAATTCCCAATTTCCTAAAATTCCGGATTATTTCAAATCCGGGGTAACGGAATATAACAAAAGAGAATATGACGCTTCCATAAAGATTTTCGAGGATATTTTGCTCGTTGACCCGGCTGACAAAAAAGCAACCGAATATCTCCGGCTATCCTACAAAAAGAAAGAAGCTCTCCGTGTCATGACAGAAAAATCCAAAGATTAAAATGCCAGAAAAAACCCGGAATATGAAATCTGAATTATCATTTTATTCCGGCAAATCAAACACCTTCCCGAGAGCTGTTGCAGCACTGATCCTTGCAATTTTTTTTTCAATGCCGCATGACGTATTTCCGGAAGAAACAAAAACGGTCCAAAGCAGCAAAACGGTTTTTCTCTCAGAATTCCAGCCTTTCGATTCCGAATTAAATTCCAAGCTCGTTTCGCAGATTTTTGAAAATGTAAGTTCTAACCTGACAGTAAACGGGTATTCCATTTCAAAGACTTCCGGCACTGCTCTTACAGAAAGAATCGCGAAAGCAAAAGAAACGGGCACTTTATTTCTCGTAGAAGGATTTTATCAGAAAACCGGGGAGAATTCTAACCTGAATATTTATGCACAGGTCTATGATCCTGCAACCGGTTATGTAATAGATGCATTCAATGTTACAGATGAAGTTCTGCAAATGAAAGAGCTGGCGATCGATTCTGCAGACCTTAAAGAAAGCGATTCATCGAGAATAGAAAAATTCTCTAAAAAATTATTGCAGCTTCTGCGTTCAAACTCAAGGAAAAAAGAAAACCGGGAAAATATAGAACAATACATTATCAATTCAAAGATCGGAATGAAAAATAAATTTGCAATTACTTCCGGTGAAAAAGCAACCCAGGAAGCGACTGCCCAGGTTTTTGACCTGCTTGCAAACCAGGTGACCACTTCTGCGACGAAAATTGCAAGAAAAACAAGTGAAGCACCAAACATAGTTTCAGTTATTTCGGACACAGAGATAAAAGATTATGGAAGGATAAGCATCAATGACATTCTTTACCAGCAGCCCGGCTTTTCTCCATCGATGGATTATGACAGACGGACTGTTTCCTCCAGAGGTTTATACGAAGGATGGAACAACAATCATCTTATGCTCCTCATGGATGGAGTTCAATTCAATGATAATCTTTATGGTTCTGCATACACCTCGGAGATAACTCCTGTCAGCCTTATCAAATCTCTCGAAGTGATCCGTGGTCCTGGTTCAGCGCTCTATGGTTCGAATGCAACAAACGGTGTTCTGAACGTAAACACTTATACAGGAGCAGATCTCAAAGGGGAGCTGAAAACAAGGGCCCGTGTCGGAGATTTTGGCACGAGAATATTTGATCTGACAACAGGAAACACAGGCCAATATCTTTCTTATGTTCTTTCCTATAACAATTATTCAACGAATGGAAATAACTATAACGACTATGATGGTTCAGGAAGAACGGACGGGTTAGGATATCTGAAGAAAATTCCGACAAATGACGACAGGCAAAGCAATTATCTCTTCACAAGAATAGATGGCGAAGGTGCACTCAAAGGCCTCTCCATCCAATACCATAGACAATATTGGGATTTTCAAACCGGTCACGGATGGCTTTGGAGAACCCCGGAAGCGAAAGAAAATATGACTGAATCAAGACAAATAGTCTCCGTGAAATACAATACTAAGATTACAGATAAGCTAACCCAGGAATATGTTCTGCGATACCAGCTCCATGACATCAACTGGAACACAAAATATGCCGAGAATGGGGCTTATGCAAATTTTTATCCTGGCGGAATGACAGAGGATCTTAAAACAAGTGCGAACGATACTTTGGCCCGGGGACAGTTAACATATATTTTGCCGAATGGTGGAAGTCTTCTCGGTGGTGTGGAAGGAACAATGTTCAAATATTCCGGCGACCGGGAACATTACAGTAATATAAACGTGAATGATGCGACCGATGGTTATCCACCATTTGCAGCAGATAACCGTCCAAGCAGATTGGGGCCATGGCTTGAATGGATAAAAAACAAACCGATTCTGAAAGGAGCCGCCTTCTCGCAGGCAACAACCGGAAAAATAATCGATAAGAAACTGGAATTCACACTCGGTGTGAGATATGATGAAACAGTTATTCACTATAGGGGAATTGATCAGCCATATAGCGCAGGAATTGGAAGTCCGGCTTCAGCCCTGGCAGATCCCGAAAATCCGAACAACACACAGCTGACCCCATTGACCAATCCTCTCACCGGCCCACCCTTCATCCCGAATGAAAAAAGAGTTTTCCGGAGAACAAACCCAAGGCTTGGGGTGGTTTTTTTTCCAACTTCAAATCTCACTTTTAAAGCAATGACCGGTACAGCTTACAGGGAACCATCAGTAACTGAAATGTTTGGAGCAAATACATTTTCCCTTGCATCAAACCCGAGAAAACTGAAACCGGAAATTATCCGGACATCAGAAGCAGGCGTGGACTGGCTCGTTGTAAAATATGTAAATCTCCGTGCCAATTATTACTACACCCGATTTGAAAATGGTATCGGCTATAGCGTTGCAAATAACAATCTCAGCACAAATCTTTACACACAAACGAACGATGGTGCGGAATTTGAAATCAATACAAATTACAAATTCATTTCCGGGTTTGCAAATTATTCGGTTACCCGCAGACGGGCCGAACACATTCAGGATTCAACAATAGCAAAGAACGCAAGCCAGGTCACCTGGTATCCTGCTCAAATGGCCAACGCGGGTATAACCGTGAAAGTTGATAAATTTTCTTCATCTCTCTCCGCTCACTACCAGGGAATAGTCCGCCGACGGACAAGTGATCTCGGTGCAATTGATCCGGTAACAGGAATCGGTCCACTTGATCCCGCAACCTTTGTGAAAACGGACAGCAGCACATTTACACCCCTTGCCTATGGAAGTCAATATCCGACTTATAGACCCAAATCAGTTCCGCAATGGGTCAATGTGAATTTCAGAATTGCCTACCAGATTTTTGATTCTGTGAATATGGGATTTTTTATTTCGGATCTTCTGAATACGAACCAGACGCTTGTAAAAAACAATCTGTATCCATTCGATTATATCCGGGAAGGAAGGAGGTTTATGGTTGATGTGAGCGCAAGTTTCTAAAAACTTCTGCTCCCCAAAAATGCCATGTCTTCAATGAAATCCTCTCTAAACATTATTGTTTGCCTCTTAATTATTTTTTTGTCAGAAAATCTAATGGCGGATGAACCGGTAGTCCCGGTAAAAAAAACTGTCATCATCGCAGATTTTGCTCCCTTCGATTCCGAATCCTCCGGTGCTATCAATTCTCAAATATTTGATTCGCTGAAGGATGCGATTTCAGCTAAGGGCTACTCAGTTGAAAAATCAAACCAGCAAACTCCCGTTGACCGGTTAAGCAATGCAAAAGAGAATAATATTCCATTTCTCATTGAGGGATTTTATCAGAAGAAATCAGAGAAGACAAACCTCAATATATATGCACAGGTCTATGATCCTGCCACTGGCTTCATAATTGACGCATTTAATATCTCAGATGAGATTTTTCAGGGTCAGGATCTTGCGATAGATTCAGGTGATCTTCTCGAACCGGATTCTGTGCGGATCGAAAAATTTTCTAAAAAACTTTCTCAACTGATACGCTCAAATTCAAAAAGAAAAGAAAACAGGGAGAATATCGAACAATTCGTGATCAATTCAAAGATCAGCAGTAAAAATAAATTTGCTCTCACTTCAGGAGAAAAAGCCACAGAAGAAGCCACTGCACAGGTTTTTGATCTTTTACAAAACCAGGTTACAACATCTGCAACAAAAGTTGCAAAAAAGACAAGTGAAGCCCCGAACATTGTTTCGGTCATCCAGCAGAAGGAACTCCAGGATTATGGACGGGTTTCAATGAATGATGTGCTCTACAATCTTCCTGGATTTGCAGCTTCTCAAATAAATGACAGGCGAACTGTCAGTGCACGGGGGATGTATGAAGGCTGGAACAACAATCATTTGCTTTTGCTCATGGATGGTGTTCAGTTCAATGAATCATTCTACGGATCCGCTCTAACCTGGGAAGTAACGCCTCTCAACCTGGTGAAGTCAATGGAAGTGATCCGGGGCCCGGGTTCTGCTCTTTACGGAAGTAACGCTACAAATGGGGTGATAAGTCTGAATACTTTTTCAGGTGAAGACCTCAAAGGCGGTTATAAAACGAGAGCAAGGGTTGGAGACTATGGAACAAGGATCTATGACCTCCTGACAGGAAATACAGGGAAACTTTTTTCCTATGTGCTCAGCTACAATTCTTATGAAACAAACGGAAATAATTATAAAAATTACGACG
>JAIOQL010000619.1 GCA_021413405.1 Leptospira sp. | reverse complement strand
AAGTCTATTGTTTTTGCTGGTTGGTCTCATGCGCCCGCAGCTGAGCCGACCGGTTCACACTGCCTGGATGAAACTTGCATTTGGTATGAACTACATTATGACAAGAGTAATTCTGTTCCTGGTGTTTATCCTTACAGTAGTTCCGATGGGAATTCTATTGCGGATTCTACGGAAGGACATTCTGGATAAGAAAATAGAAAAAGAAAAGCAAAGTTATTGGGTTGAACGCGAAGTAAAAGTATTTAACGTAAAGCATTATGAGCGACATTTTTGAAATTATTGCAATTTGATTTTTTGGAATTTAAAAGAAAGAGGTTCTGCAATTTTTCATTTACAACGGGCAATTTTAGCCTCGAATATTGAAAAAAGGAAATTAATATGATAGATTTACTTAAAGAATTTTTTGAATTTTTGAAGGAAAGAAAAAAATTCTGGCTGGTTCCGGTCATTCTGATGTTGATTCTATTGTCAGCTCTACTTGTGATGACGCAAGGATCGGCTCTTTCTCCATTCATCTATACTCTGTTTTGATTTATCTTCACTGTGACGGGGCCTCAAAGGGAAATCCCGGTCCTGCTTCAATTGGAGTTTCTGCGACCCGTAATCTGTCAGATACGGATGAAGTTTTTTCGATTTCCCGGGAAATTGGCAAGAAAACAAACAACGAGGCTGAATGGATTTCTTTACTCGAAGGGTTGAGTGAAGCTGTCAGTCGCAATGAGATGAAAATTCATATTTATATGGATTCGGAGCTTGTTGTTAAGCAGGTGAAAGGTGTTTATAAAACGAAGAAAGCAGAATTGCGGGAAATAAAGAAAAAAGTAGACCAGCTTATTAAATTTTTTGAAGAGTTCCGCATATCGCATGTATTGAGGGAAAAAAATAAGAGGGCGGATGAACTCGCTAATCTTGCTTTCTCGAATAAGCCGAAATAAATCCGGAATAAGAATATGCATAAGAAAATCATTTCCCGATATTCCGGATTTTCATGCCGATTTAAGATTTTATTAAATCTGACTGTTTTTTTGCTTTTCATTATGCAGATTCACTGCAAGAGCAAGCTTCAATCAGAAATTGAAAAATTGATCGAAACCCGGGATTTTATCGGTCTTGCAGTTCTTTGTTCAGAGAAAAGTCCCGAAGAATTTAAGGAGCAATGCGAAATTGCGTTGAAAGAATCAATTTATGAAATCGAAAGCATTCTCTCCGAGAAATCTGAATCACCATTTACCAAACTGATTATTGAGAAAGGAAAAGCACTTAAGATTCAAAAATTACTCACAGTTAATACAGCGCTTGGAATCAGATACCGTCTGATTTGGGAGGAATCTGTTATGGAAGTATCAGCTGAATAATAACCAGGTCTTATTTTGACGATTCGGCGTTTTCCACAGAAATAAAATCTCCCAGACCGAAGGTTTTTTCCCATCCTTTCGTCTCTGGTAGCGCGGTCGAAATAAAATGATCAATGGCAGTGACTTTGGCTTTTCCAATTTCCTTTCCAGATCTTTCAATTCGTAATCGGGAGCCAACCTGTAATCCATCACGTTTACCCAGGTTGATCGCAATTTCATCATCCTTGATTTTTATTAGTCTGCCTGATTTTGGTAAAATCGCAATTATCCGTTCTGTGAGCCGGGTTGT
>JAIOQL010000618.1 GCA_021413405.1 Leptospira sp. | reverse complement strand
AAGGCAGGCTCTATAAACGCATACCCTATCCTCAATATTTTAAGAGAGCTGCGTCACGAAAAATCTGTGAAGGGTGTCATTCTGGAAATTGATTCAGGCGGTGGATCTGCCTATGCATCTGAGCTGATCTACAAAGAAATTCTGAAACTGAAGAAAACAAAAAAAGTGTATGCATATTTTCAGAACACAGCCGCATCGGGTGGCTATTATCTCGCTGCCGCATGCGATAAAATAAATTCCAATAGTCTTTGCATAACAGGATCGATTGGTGCAATTATGATCAGGCCGGATCTCAAGGGGCTTTACAATAAACTGGGAATCACTAAAGAACGGATAGGATTCTATCCTCTCCGCGAAGTTTATTCGGAATATGGAAAACTGGGATTGGAATCGAGGAAATTTCTCGAAAGGGAAATCGACCGGGTAAAAACCCAATTCTATGAAAGAGTAACTTCCTCGCGTCAAAAAAATGGAGCGGAACTCGAGAAGCTGGCTGGTGGACGGGTTTTTTCAGGAGAAGATTTTCACAAATTTGGAATGGTCGATTCTCTTGGAACTCTACTTGATACTGTCAGCTCCATGAAGGAGGATTTAAAACTGAAAGAGATTTTTCTCTCATACGAACCAGCAGTCTATAGTTTCCGGACTTTCCTCCAGGATTTTAAATTTGCGATCGCAACTGTAAGGTCTCCGGAAAATTATATTAAAAATAAAATCAATGAAAACAATTCTGAATTAGAATACCGGGTTCCATTTGAAATCCGGTTCTAAAATCAATACTGCTATAGAAATCTAAATTACCCTGAAATATTCAGGAAGATCGCGTTTCCACACCTGGACTCCGCAGTATTTATCTCCCTCGGGACAATATGGTTTCACTTCTCCCTGCAACCGGAGCCAGCACGGTGCTTTTATCCAATCAGCTATTCCAGGATGAACTTTTCTTATGTCATTTACTTCATCAAGAGAAGCATTGAATATCTCTTCCTGGGCGTTGTAACAAAGCCTCGATCTCCATTTGTGATGAAGATTGAGCAGATCCCCGCTTTCATAAAAACGGATTGGATATGCATTCGGGAGAAGATAAGTCGCATATTCAGATTTTCCTCCGTTTTCCAGAAACCGGTTCAGCCTGGAAAATATCCCGCTCATTTTCTCATCATAAAATTCTTTCAGTTCCGGATTTTTGTTTATAATTTCAGGAGTTATATAATCCGGCTCAGATGTATAATGGGACAATAATACCGGCCGTGACCCCGGAACCATTCTGTGTCTCTGGTCCTGGCTGTCCGCAGTGTGTGAAATCCGCTTCTTGAAAGTATAATTCACATTGAACATTGCCCTCGATATAGGACTGAGGGTTGTTTCATTCAGTGTTGAAGTGAGATGTTTATTTTGAAGTGGAGAAAGCAGTCTCTGAAGAGCCTCTTTGTCAGAAAGTTGAGAGGAACTCAAACCGAGAATTGCCCTCACTGAATTCGCAAGAATCTCCTGTGCATTTGGATAATGAGAAACTAGTTTAGAATATCTGCCATCCAGATCCTCGTCAAATTCACGAATGAATTCTTTTGCTGACTGGGGATGAAATGGACTCCCGTTTCCAAAAAATTCTGTGAATAATTTATACTCTGTTGTTTCTTCAAGCGGAACCGGATCATCCATTTCACTTGTATAAAGAGGATCCACTGCAGAAACAGCTTCTATCATCTGTCTCACAACGGAAGACTGTTCATCCGGAACATTAAATGAATTCAAAAGCCTGTAATACCGGTGAAGAGTCAGTCCGTTAATGGAATGATACAGGTATGTATACGTTGCCGTGGGCAGCAAATATCGCGCAACCTCGAGGCATTTTTTTCTGATTGGATCCTGCCATTTTTCCGGATATTCCGCCCTTGCCCGGTAGATTGCAAAATATTCCTGCGATACGGACGGTTTTACTTTTTCAACAAATTCAAGATAAGCAGCCGTCGCAAATTCAACAGCATCCAGATATAGTTCCTTTTGTTTTTCGTTAAGGTCTGCCGGTATATAGTAATTTTCTTTTTTTACTTCAACGTATCTCTGGCTCACCTGTTCTGAATTATAAAAAGGATGGGAATGAAGGAATGACCAAACAAATTGTCTGGAAACTTTATCAATTGTAAATATAAACTGAGGATGCTGCCGGGTGGTCAGGTGGCCTGCTTTCTTTGTGGACTTGGCAACGCGATCCCGGATTTCTATCGATTTTTCCGATTTAACCATATCTTCAGGCAGAAGTATACCTTTTGAAGAATAACAGGTTCTCGCGGTTGCAATGGCTAAATTGAACGGATTTCTGGTATAATCAATTAATTTGACCTCGGGCAGAGTACTATTCATGGAAATCTCAAATTCGGCATTGTGATCCAATTTTCTAAATGGACATAATTCGATCAGTTCTAATTTAGAGCTTTTCTAAAAAAAATAAGATCTCAGCTAATTAAATAAACAGTGGGATATCAGAAAATCAGTCTTTAACGCAGAGAATTTTTCTGAGTAAACCGAGAAGGTAGGCTTCCATTTTTTTCCGGTAATCAAGCGGATAAAGCGCCGAATGAATCACCGAATCACGATAAGTAACTTCATTGATATTATAGAATGTTATATGCGAAAAAATAGTGAATGTAATGAAATCCTCTGATTCGGAAGTCCTGAATTCCCCGTTTTTTATCCCTTCGTGGATCAGGGCTCGAAATTTTTCATAGGTTGGAACCCAATACTTATCACGCATTAGCTGGAAAATCGGACCTCTCGATGCCATCTCTCTCGATATGATGCATGTTTTTTCTTCACTGTAGGTCTGGACATTTTCAATGAAAATAGATATTGCCTTTGTCAGCCTTTCCCATGAACTTCCGGCCTTACTGTCATCCCCATCAAAAATTTCATTCCTCTTTCCGAAGAAAGAATCTATAACTGCAGCATAAAGATCATCCTTGCTTTTAAAATGATAATAGATCATCGCCTTATTGACACCAGCTTCATTGGCAATTTCATCTATTCTCGCAGTACCAAATCCCCGCTTAGCGAAAATTTTTCGCGCTGCTTGCAGAATCTTGGATTCTGAATCTTTGTCTTTTTTCTCGCTTTCTACGGGTTTCATTGAATTCTTGAAATCTCCTTTTCGACATCGACACCGAATTTTTCAAAAATATAATTCTTTGCAAGATCATACCTCAGCAAATTTATATTAAAATTTATTTTCGCCTGTACAACCCCCAGTTCCGATTGAACTACGCCGTCTAACGCATTTTTTCTTGCAAGTGCAGTGAATCTTCCCTGACGAAAACGGACAATCAGTCCATCATAAAACCGTTCCGATTCTTCCCTGGTTTTCATTGCCTTCTGTAAAACAATATATCCACTTTCTATTGCAGATTTTCTGTTTTGAAGCTCATCCCGGATCTCTTTCCGGAGAGTTTCTTCTTTCAGTTTGGATTGTTTAATCGATACACCTGCATCTCGAATCGCCGCTTTTATTCCCTGGTCCCAGAGAGGATATGTGAGTTTCACCTCCCCTTTGAATTCAGGATATAAAAAAGGACCAATTCCTTTATTCGTATCATA